>JABDJU010000268.1 GCA_013003325.1 Acidimicrobiales bacterium | reverse complement strand
CTGGTACTCAACAAAGGCTCGAACGACTGCACCACCCGGCCGCTGATTCCATTGGTGATGGCCCGAACCAGCCGGGTCTCGTGGCGGGTTCCACCGCTGCCGAGCATCGCATATGCGTTGGCGATCTGCAGGGGTGTCACCAAGACATCGCCCTGGCCGATAGCAAGGTTCACGTTGTCGCCGGCGAACCACGATTTGGTGGGGAACGCTTCAGGGTTTTCTTCGTGATCGGCCCGCCGGCGGTCAGGGGTCGGCATCCGTCCCGCCCGTTCGCTACTCAAATCGATTCCGGCTTTGGCCCCGAAACCGAACAGCTCGGCGGCGTCCTGAATCGGCGTGACGCCATACCGGTTGGTGTCGAGCCAAAGCTCCTCCCCCAGGGAATAGAAGTAGGTGTCTGAGGATCGCGAGATGGCGCTCACCAGATCGACCTCGCCGAGGATCTGAGACTTCGCGTTCTGAAACACGCATCTGCCACCCCCGGGGTTCTCCTCGCACGACAACAGCTTGTATCGGCCTTCGTCGTTCCAGATGTCTTCGGGAGCCCGCACGCCCGTGGCGATCGCCCCGTACGCCGAGAACGGCTTGAACGTCGAGCCGGGCGAGTACAACCCGGAGATGGCCCGATTCACGAACGGCTGATCGGGGTTCTGGAACAAGTAGTCGGCCTGGGCCTGTGTCATCCCGAACAAGAATTCACTCGGCACGAACGACGGGTACGAGGCCGCTGCCACCAGCGACCCATCGTGGATGTCGGTTACCACGATCGATCCGGCGTTGCCTTCGTGATCCGGACAGTCCTCGCACGGGGGCCGCCGTTTGGCGAGGGCCAGATGGTACTGAAGGGCGCGTTCAGCCTCGGCTTGGAGTTGGATGTCGATCGTGAGATGGATGTCTGATCCCGGTTCGCCCGGTTGGAGGATCTCGATCGTTCGCACCACCTCGTTCCGGGCGTTCACTTCGACCAGCCGGCGTTCCGGGGTCCCACGCAGCACCCGATCGAACTCGCTCTCGACCCCTGACCGCCCGATCTCGTCACCGGGTTGGTACGGCTTGGCATCGTCGACGTCATTCAGTGCGTCGGCCTCGTCCTGATCTTGTACGCGGCCGATGTAACCGATCAGGTGAGCGGCCACCTCGTGATAGGGGTAGGTGCGAAGCGATCTGCGCTCGGCGACAATCCCGGGAAAAGACCGTTCCTGCAACGTGACCCACAGCTCCGAGGACACGTCGTCGGCGACGATCACCGGTTGCAGCGACCGGGTCCTGGCTCGTTCGTAGACCGCATCCAGCCGGTCGACCTTGATCTTGACTCCGGCGTTGTTCATCTCGTGGGCGACGTCGGCGAGGAGCTCACGACGCTGTTCGTCGTCGAGATGGCGCAGGCCGCTCCAGTCGAGAGTAACCACCAGCGCTTCACGGCGTCCGGCGATGACGACGCCATTGGCATCGAAGATCTGACCTCGGGGGCTTTCCGAGACGACCTCACGGGTCCGGTTGCCGGCGGCGACCTCGGTCAGCTGGGGGCTGGAGATCACCTGCAGAAACCAGACCCGCCCGATCAGGACGAAGAACAACCCTGCCGCCAGCCATCCCAGCACTGCGAAGCGCCGTTCGAGGGTCACGCGGCATCCCGCTCGACGGCGTCGTATGAAACGGCATAGAGCCCGGCTCGGCGGTCGGCCCAGTCGGTCGGCTGAGAGTGCCGCACGTCCCACGCTGTCCGGGTCGGGAGAGCCAGTCGGTTGAGCACCGATCCGCTCACAGCCATCCCGGCCACCGACGACAGCGTCAGACCAAGCAGTGTGGAGAGGGACCGCACCGGAAGCGTCTCACCGGCGACCGCTGAAACAGTCACCAACACCACCATGGCGAGGGTCACCGCAATGCCCCGCCGCACCCGCCGAGTCCGCCGCGACGCCTCCTGAGCACCGAAACACATCAGACTCGCCACGCCTCCGCAGAGCGCCAGGGCGAGGGCGTACCGTCCGAAGAGCTCGATCGACAGCAGGTCCCACGTCAGCCCTATCAGCCAGCCGGACAAGACCGCATTGGTGAAGGGAAGGCGGGTGCCGACGGCGACCGCGAGGAAAAGCGGTAGGGCGAGGTAGCCAACGCCGAAGAGTAGGAAACGGTCGAACCCGGCGACCTGAACGGCGGCGAGCAGCAGGCCCGCCGCGGCGAGCCTCACGATCTGGAACGCGCTCACTCCTCGCCCGCCGTGAGGATGATCGAAACGAAACCGGGACGCTCGAGGTCAGCTGATGGGACCAGCGTCAGGTCCCCTCCCTCGTCGAGTTGAAATGTGCCGATCGCGATTCCGGGCGGGAACGCGCTGCGATCGAACCCGCTGGTGATGAAGCTGACCCCGCTGCGCACAACCTCACGGTCTCGTTCCACAAGGTCGAGAGAAAGGCGCCGGTTGGTGCCCGTGCCTTGCACGACCCCGACCGCTCCGCTCACCGGAGAGGTGACGCCGACGACAACCCGCGGATCGGTGAGGGGTCGGACCCGGGCCGTCGCTGCCTCCGTGGCGATGATCTGACCCACCAGCCCCTCACCGGTGACCACCGGTTGACCGACCCGAACCCCGTGATCGCTGCCGCGATCGATATCGAAAGTTCGATCGGTGAGCGTGGTCCGGTCCGCGGTCACGCGCGCCACCAAAGTGGGAAGCGAGTCGGCGACCTGGATATCGGCGGCCCGTCTGAGCTCAGCCAGCTCGGCCTCGTTATTGGCTGCCTGATCCAGCTGGCCCCGAAGCTCGGCGAGCTCGGCCCGTAGCTCCTGATTCTCGGCCCGAAGATCTCCGGTCTCGCCGGTGGCGCCGTCGACCGCGGCCCCGATGGGTGACGCCGCCCACGTGACGAGCGACATGATCGGTCGAACTGCGGTGGTGGCAATACCCCGACCCCCGGAAAGAACGGCCGAACCGCGACCGTCGACGATCAACAACGCCACGCAGGTAAGCAGAACAAGCACGACCAACCGCATCGGTGCCGGCCGTCCCCGGTCCTTGCGCAGCGTGCCCCGTCGCAGCGACTTCATGTACGGTCAGCTCAGCTCTTGCCTGCGGCGAGGGCCTGCAGCGAATCGTAGGAGGCAAGGAACTTCGCCGATCCCACGACCACGACCTCGAGCGGGTCCGCCACTTTGCGGATGGGCATACCGGTCTCCATGTTGAGCCGGCGGTCCATTCCCGCCAGAAGCGAGCCGCCACCGACCAGGGTGATTCCCCGGTCCATACAGTCAGCCGCCAATTCAGGCGGGGTGGCATCGAGGGTGTACTTGAGCGCGTCGACGATGGCTGCAACCGGTTCTTCGAGCGCTTCGCGGATCTCAGCAGTCGTGGTGACGACGGTCTTCGGGAGGCCGGTGACGAGGTCGCGTCCTCGGATCTCGGCCTCGAACTCGGTGGGCATCGGACAGGCCGAGCCGAGCTTGATCTTGATCTCTTCTGCGGTGCGTTCGCCGAGCGCAAGGTTGTACTCCTTGCGGGCGTAATCGATGATGGCGTCGTCCATCGCCAGGCCACCGACCTTTTCCGATCGGGACGCCACGACACCACCGAGGCTCAGCACGGCAACCTCGGTGGTGCCACCGCCGATATCGATCACGAGATTGCCAGCGGCGTGGTGGATGGGAAGTCCCGCTCCGATCGCTGCCGCCACCGGTTCTTCGACGATGACCGAATCTCTGGCTCCGGCGAATTCTGCCGCATCTCGAACCGATCGGTGTTCGACGGCTGTGATGCCCGAGGGTACACAAATCACCATGCGAGGCTTCCCGAGTCGACGGGTGGGAATCGCTTTGGCCACGAAATAGCGCAGCATCTGCTCGCACGCTTCGAACTCGGTGATGACGCCGTCGCTGAGGGGGCGGATGACCTCGATGTTTGCCGGTGTGCGTCCCATCATGAACTTCGCTTCGAGCCCAACCGCGATCGGCTCCTTCGTGGCACGGTCTCGAGC
>JABDJU010000265.1 GCA_013003325.1 Acidimicrobiales bacterium | reverse complement strand
ACATGCGACGGGGCAGGGAAGTCGCGACGCTCTGCCGCTCGGACTTCGGCGAACGATCACCGCTCACGATCGCGTTGACCGGAGCAGCCCAACGCGCCGCGCTCTGGATCCGCGTGATCGAAACAGCCCCCCGAGGCTGATAGGTCGTCGGGACCAACTACGCGTGCAACCTCCAACTAGTCAGGTTTATCTCGATCCGTGTTGGGTAGCACCTGGTCATGAACCCCTTGGAATCTGTGTCACCAGAATCAACCGGTCAAGACGCCGACGACGTCGAGCGCGAAGGCTACGCATCAGGTCCCGAGTCGATGCCGGGAAGTTACGGCGCGTCCCACGACCAGAACCCCGAGGTGCCCCAGGGCGGTAATCCTGCGACCACCCTCGCCGAGGAAGGCTTCGACGACGAGTCTCCGCTCACCTAGACGAAACCTGTGGGACCGGCACACCCCGCCCGGACCGGCACGCGTCGACCGGTGCAGGTTGCTGCTTGGTCACGGTGGTCGGCCAGCTTGAAATCGAAGGACCGTGAACGATACGTTGACGCCAGCGGGAAACTCAAAGGGGAATTGACAATGCGGTGGATACTTGCAGTTTTGACGACGATTGGCATGGTCGCGGCAGCGCTGCTGACCAGTGGATCTGTGGCGACAGCGGAGCGGCCACCTCAGTACTTCGTCGACGAAAGCTTGCTTCCCTTCGACGGCATACCCGGCATCGAGACCGAGCGGGTGTGGGGCGTGCACAAGGGCGCCGGATACCGCATGGAGGCACCCGCCGACTGGAACGGCGACCTGGTCGTCTGGGCCCACGGGTTCCGCGGCACCGACCTTGAGCTCACCGTCGACAATGGTCCGCTCCGCGAACACCTGATCGCCAACGGGTACGCGTGGGCCGCGTCGAGCTACGCCCGCAACGACTACGACGTAGCGACCGGGGTGCAAGACACCCACGCCGTCACCAAACTCTTCAACGGCAAGTTCTCCAAACCCGACCGCGTGTATCTCTACGGCGCCTCCATGGGTGGCCACATCACCGGTGTCGCCATCGAGCAATACCCCAACCTCTACGACGGCGCCATGCCCGTGTGTGGCGTGATGGGCGACTACGAACTCTTCGACTACTTCCTCGACGTCAACGTCACGGCTCAGGCGCTCGCCGGCGTCGATTCGGGCTTCCCAGTCGGCGCTGACTACCTCACGGTCGACGTGCCCGACATCAAGGCGAACTTGGAGCTGACCCAAGACACGTTCCCCTTCGCCCTCAACACCAACGGCGAAGCATGGAAATCGCTGGTTGAGATCGAATCCGGCGGTGACCGCCCGGGCTTCGATCAAGGATTCCTGTTCTGGACTTTCTTCGCCGGCGACTTCCTGTTCGGCCTAGGCGGCGGTGATGGCACCCTCGTTCGTTCCCCCGGAGTTGCGGTCGACAACGCCGACACGGTTTATCAGGTCGACGCCGACCCAAGCCTGAACCAGCTCGAGCAGGACCTGAACGACATCGTCACCCGAGTTGAAGCCGACCGCCAGGGGCGTGCCGGTAAGGGCCTGGCTCAAGTCCCGAAGGTGGATGGTGACATCACCATGCCCGTCCTTACCTTGCACACCCTCGGCGACCTGTTCGTGCCTTTCAGCATGCAGCAGGCCTATGCCGATCGGGTCGCCGCCAACGGCGCCTCCGACCTGCTGGTGCAACGGGCCATTCGAGACGTCGATCACTGCTCATTCGTTCCCGCCGAGTTGCAGGAAGGGTTCGACGATCTGGTCAACTGGGTGGAGAACGGCGTGAAGCCCGGTGGCGACGACATCTTTGCCACCTCCGATCCGCTGTATGGCTGCGAATACACCCGGTTCGATCGCCCATACCCTGCGCCACTCGCTATTCCTGCCTGCCCGTAGGAACTGACATCACGGCCACCCTGCTCAGCACCTGACCCGCCAAAAACACCGCGCAACATCGTCTCCATGCCCTCGTTTTGGGCCGCTGCCCTGGTCACGCAGGTCTTGACCGGTCACAATGAGCTTCGGAGGAATGGTCCCTTTGCAGAACGAGCCAACAGCGCATGAGCTCGGCCTGGAGCGGTTCGTTCCCCGCGTGCTCGACACGTGGAACCACGATGCCGAGGGCCGCTCGTGGCAGGTGCGCGATGGCACATTGTGTTTCATCGACATCTCGGGGTTCACCGCTCTGTCCGAACGGCTAGCCCGGCGAGGCCGAGTCGGCTCCGAAGAACTCGTCGGCGTCCTCAACCGCGTGTTCGGGGCGATGTTGCACGAGGTCTACTGCCGGGGTGGCTCACTCATCAAGTTCGGCGGCGATGCCCTCTTCCTCATGTTCGAAAGCGACGATCACGCCGTTCAGGCAGCGTCGGCCGCGGTCGGGATGCGCCGTTCGCTCCGTGAGAGTTCGGCGATGCCTACGTCGGTCGGCCGGCTCCATCTCCGCATGTCGATCGGGATCGAGTCCGGCCGAATCCACATGTTCCGCGCCGGCAAGATTCACCAGGAATTCGTGACCGTCTTGCCGACCGCAACCGCCGTCTCCCAGATGGAGTCGGTGGCCGACGCCAACGAAATCGTGATCGGACCCCAGACCCGAGAGCTTCTCCCCCCAGGCTCGGCCGATCGCCCCAAGGAGGGCGGCTTCCTCCTGAAGTGGCGAACCGAGCGGGCCGAGCCCTCCGGTTTGGTGAAACGGACGCTCACCGATCCGGCTGCGGTCGCACTGGGC
>JABDJU010000208.1 GCA_013003325.1 Acidimicrobiales bacterium | reverse complement strand
CAGTGACGCCCATTCGGCGCAGCAACCGCAACGAGGGATCGCCCTGCTGGGGAACGACAGTGGGTCGAGCCACGGCATCGGCTTCCACGAGGTCGGGACGGCCCTGGTTGCCTTGTGTGAACGTGGCCGGGGCTCGCTCGCACTGCCCGAGGCACGGGCTGCGATGCACATGGTGACCCTCGGCCTCGAGCGACACGATCACCCCGTCGGCGCCGGCGATCTGGCACGCAGCATCGACACACACATGAACCACATCGTCGGTGTGGCCGGGATCGTCCATGCGGAACATCTCGTAGAAGCTGGCCACACCGAACCCCTCCGCCGGGGGCACGCCGAGCACCTCGGCGATGTAGTTGATCCCCCCGTGGCTGATCCAGCCGCTGGTGTTGTGCAGGGCGTGGAGGGCCGGCAGCAATGCGTGGCGCCGTTCGTTGACCCGGTGCAGGCCACCTCGCACCAAACGGTCTCCCTCGACCACCGTCGCCGGGTCGAGCCCGCACGCCGCGACGGCAGCATCGATGGCTTCCATCTCGGCGGCGGTGGCGCGATCGGCGGTGAGATGGAGGTCGGTCATTCGGTGTGATTCTTGCTAGGCGTTGACGAGTTTCTCAACCCGGATACTGGCCGCTTTGAACTCGGCGGTTCCGGACCGCTTGTCCCAGGCGTCGTTGGTGAGGGTGTTGATGTCGACCAATTCGGGGAAATGGAAGGTGGTGAACGTGAGACCGACCGGGATGTCGGGCTGGATGCGGATCGGCATCTCCACCGAGCCGCGGGGCGAGGAGACCAGAACGGTCTCGCCGTCGGCCACTTCGAGCCGGGCGGCATCGGCAGGGTTCATGTCGAGGGCGTTGCCATAACGGATCGGGCTTTCGAGCGCTCCGCTCTGCACGCCGGTGTTGTAGCTGTCGAGCGCTCGGCCGGTGGTGAGCCGGAGAGGAAACTGTTCGGTGAGCTCCTCCTTGGGTCCCTGGGCGACGACCGGTGAGAACGGCGCACCGGCCCTTCCTCCGAGATCGGGCTCCCACAACCACCCATGAAGGAACGGGCTCCCCGGGTGATCGAGGTCGGGGCAGGGCCACTGGAGCCCACCTTCGGCCTCGAGCCGTTCGTAGCTCATCCCGCCGTGCATCGGCGACAGGTCGCGCAGCTCATCCCACAACTCCTTCGGTGTCGGATCGCCCCACTCTGGATACCCCATGCGGTGGGCCAGCTCACCGAGGATCTCGTGGTCGTGTTTCGCCTGACCCGGAGGCGTGACCGCGGCTCGGACCCGCTGCACCCGCCGTTCGGACGAGGTGACGGTGCCGTCGCACTCGGCCCAGCCGACCGAGGCGGGCAACACGACGTCGGCCATCTCGGCGGTACGGGTGAGGAAGATGTCTTGCACGACCAGAAGGTCGAGACCTCGAAGCAGCTTTCGGGCGTGAGCGATGTCGGCCTCTGAATCGGCCGGGTTCTCACCGATCACGAAGGCGGCGGTGATCTCGCCCCGCTCCATCGCTTCGAACATCAGGGTGAGGTGCAACCCCTCCTCGGGCGGAATCGGCCGCCCGTACACCGCTTCGAACTTGGCCCGGTGGTCGGGGTCGCTGACGTTCTGGAAGCCGGGCAGCTTGTTGGGCAGTGCGCCCATGTCGCCGCCGCCCTGCACGTTGTTCTGCCCCCGCAGAGGTACCAGGCCGCTCCCCCACCGGCCGATGTGGCCGGTGAGCAACGCCAAGTTGCACAGTGACAGCACGTTGTCGACGGCGTTGTGGTGTTCGGTGATGCCGAGGGTCCAGAGGATCTGGGCCGTTTCGGCGGTGGCGTAGGCGCGGGCCATCTCGGCGATGGCGGCGGCCGGCACGCCGGTGAGTTCTTCGCCCCGTTCGAGGGTGTACTCGGCCAGGCTCTCGACAAAGGCGTCGAAACCGGTGGTGCTGTGGGCGATGAACTCCTTGTTGTGGAGGTCGTTGCTCACTATGTAGTTGGCCACAGTATTCGCCAGCGCCACGTCGGAGCCGAGCTCGAGGCCGACCCACAGGTCGGCGAACTTGGCCGAGCTGGTGCGGCGGGGATCGACCGCATACATGCGGGCCCCGTTTTGCAGACCCTGCATCAGGTGATGGAAGAAGATCGGGTGCGCCTCGCGGGCGTTGGACCCCCACAGCAGAATCACGTCGGTTTCTTCGATCTCCTTGTACGAGGCCGTTCCACCACCTGCTCCGAAGACTGTCGCCAGACCGACGACGCTAGGAGCGTGTCAAGTTCGATTACACGAGTCGATGTTGTTGGTCTCCAACACCGTCCGCGCAAACTTCTGCGCCGCATAGTTCATTTCGTTGGTGCTCTTGGAGCAGGAGAACACGGCGAATCCATCGCCCCCTTTTGTGTGTCGCACCGCGCTGAATCCGTCGACGACCCGGGTCAGCGCCTCGTCCCACGTGGCCGGTCGAAGCTCACCGTTTTCCCGCACGAGCGGTTCGGTCAGGCGAGGTTTGCGAGACGTTAGAGCCATTCACAAAGTCTAACTCTTGGCCGCGTGTCGGAGGTCACCGCGCCACACAGTTCCCGCCTGATGGAAGCCTGCGGCGACCGGGCCGCACTAGGTTCGGAGCCGTGGGTGCTGGAGGCTATCGAGGCTTGCTGACCGAGCTGTGGTGGGCTGGGGTTGAGGCGGTGCAAGGCAGGAGTGCGGTCGGCCGACATCTCGAACGCACCGACCCCGTCCGGCCCGATTCGGTGCTGGCCGTGGGCAAGGCGGCTTGCTCGATGGCCGCCGGGGTCCAGGATCGATTCGGAATCGGAATCCCCACTCTGGTGATCACAAAAGATGGTCACGGCACGGACCTGCCCGGAGCTGAAGTGATCGAGAGTTCGCACCCGATCCCCGACGAGCGGTCGGTGGCTGCAGGCAGGCGAGCCGTCGAGGCGGTTCGTTCGTGCAAGCCCGGTGATGATCTGATGGTGCTCGTGTCTGGGGGTGCCTCAGCTCTGGTGGAGTGGCCGGTCGATGGCGTGACGCTGGCCGACATCGCCGACGCCACCGACCGCCTGCTCGGCAGCGGAGCCGACATCGCTCACATCAACGAGGCTCGCCGGGCGCTCAGCCGGATCAAGGGTGGAGGACTCCTGACCCGATTCGAAGGACGACACGTGACCGTGCTGGCGATCTCAGATGTCCGGGGCGACGACATCGAAGTGATCGGATCCGGCATCGGGGTGACCCCGGCCGAGATCGACTCCGAGACCCACATCGTCGCATCGAACAACCACGCCCGCGATGCCGTGGCCGCCGCCGCCGAACAGCGCGGCTACTCCGTTCTGAACAACCGCGAGCACCTGTACGGCGATGTCGAGGTCGTGGCGAGTCGACTGGGTTTAGCCCTGTCGGACGCCGCCGGCGGGATCCATATTTTCGGGGGGGAACCCACGTTGGAGCTGCCCCCCAATCCCGGCCGAGGAGGCCGCAACCAGCACCTCGCTGTACGGCTCAGCCGTGAACTCGTCGGGCACGACCGCTCCACCCTGGCCCTTGTGGCCGGAACCGACGGATCCGACGGCCCCACCCTCGACGCCGGCGGATGGGCGGGCGCCCGGTTCTGGTCCGACGCCGCCGAGCCGTTTCTTGCAGCAGCCGACGCCGGGACCTACCTCGACCAAACCGGTGGTTTGTTCACGACGGGGCCGACCGGAACCAACGTGATGGACCTCGTCGTCGCGGTCACCCAGGAGGAATGAACATGTCCAAGCTAGGCATCCGGATGCAACGGCTCACGAAAGGACTGGTGCGTCGAGCCCAATACTCGGGCCCGCTGGCACGGTTCACGACCGATCGCGAACGCTATGTCCATGTCGGAATCGGTGAGGTGGGCGGATGGCTGGCCCACGATGTGGTCTTTCCTCTGACTGATTTGGCCGACGCCCAGAAGGGACTGGGCGTCACCGGCGGTGCCGCCGAGATCGGCGTCCATCACGGACAGCTCTTCATACTGCTGGCCCTGTATCTCGCCCAAGACGAACGAGCGGTTGCGATCGATCTCTTTGAGCAGCAATCGGAGAACGTCGACGGTTCGGGCAAGGGCGACAGGGAGATCCTCGAGGAGAACATGGCCGCAGCAGGAGTCGACCGAAACCGGGTCGAGCTGATCACCTCCAACTCGGTCGACATCACCGCCGGCCAGATTCTGGCCAGCCTCGGCGCGCCGCCACGGCTGTTCTCAGTCGATGGAGGCCACACCCCCGAACTCACCGTCAACGATCTCCAGCTCGCCCATGCGACAGTGGCCGAAGGGGGAATCGTGATCCTCGACGATGCGTTCAGCCCGATGTGGCCCGGCGTGATCCAGGGGCTGCTCACCTACCTGGACCAGCCGGACTGCCTCAAGCCCTTCGCCCTGCTGGGAAACAAGACGCTGCTGACCCACGACGCGTTCTGCCAGCCTTATCGGGACGTGATCGCTCCATTCGCCCAGCACCTCCATCATCGCCAGGACAACGTATTCGGTCATCCGGTCACCATCCTGCGGGCCTAGCTGGCCGAGGGTCACCCACCACGGTCCGGCCGTCCAACACAATCGAGCTGTGAGCGACGAACCAACGGTGGAACCCAAAGACGTGATGATCGACGAGTTCACCGAGAAACTCGACGCGTTCCAGGCGTTCCGCAAGAGCGACAGCGAAGCGACGGCTGCCATTCTGGATGCGCTGGGGGCCCAGGACGATGTGGACAAGGACATCGTGCTGGAGCTAGGAGCCCGGCGTCCGCTCGGCCATCCGGATCGGTTCCCCGAAGCCCACGCCCTCGCGGTGCGGGCGCTTGAGGTCCTCGACCGAAACGGAGCCCGCGGCGTGAAGGTGTCGGGGCTTGGGCCGCTGGCGCCGGTGGCGGCGTTCGGAGTGCAGCAGGTCACCCACCTGATCGTCCGCAGCTATCAGTCGAGCGTCGCCGACTCCATGCTTCGGCTGTACGAGCGACGCGAGGCCAACGCTGCCCGGGACGATCCGGATCGCAAGCTCCTCATGCGGGCCAGGATGCATATGGAGCGGATCACGCCCGGGTTCAAGCGAAACGTGCTCGGCGTGCCGGCCTTCCTGCTCGGTGGTGCCGTGCTCTCCGGGGCGGTGCGAGGCCTGCAGCTGCTCATCGCGTCGGCCCTCAGTTCGTTGTGGTCCAAGATCGTGGCCACGCTCGTGCTCGGCATGATCATCGCCGGACTGGCGTGGGTCATCCTGCGGGGTGCAGCGGTTGCCCGTCGCCGGATCCATCTCACCATGGACGGCCCGCTCGAGGGCCTGTGGGGTTCGATCGGCCGCTGCGGCAAACCGCCCAAAGACCCGTCGCGGGTGATCGCACTGATCGCGCTGATCCTCGCCTTCATCCCCTGGGTGCTCATCCCGATCGGGCTGGTGGTCGGCTGGCTAACCGGCTGATCCTGGACGCTGATGTGGGAGCTAGACGCCGTTTTCTACGTATGCTATCATTTGATATCACTCGGAGGTAGCCATGACCGACATCCTGATTCGAGACGTGCCCGACGACGTGCTCGCCGCCATCGATGCCAAGGCCAAGCGAGTTGGGCTCTCACGGACCGAATACCTCCGACGGACCTTGGAGCGTGAGCGTCGACAAGAGGGTGGCCCGGTGAGCGTTTCGCAGCTTGAACAGCTCGCCGCGCTGAGCGCCGACCTCGAGGATCCGGCGGTGATGTCGAGTGCGTGGTCGTGACGACCTGGCTCATCGACAAGTCGGCAATCGGTCGCCTGCATGCCTCGACACAGGCCCAAGAGTGGGCGGAGAGGATCGAGCGTGGTCTGGTCCGTATTTGCACAGTTACCCGGTTGGAAGTCGG
>JABDJU010000195.1 GCA_013003325.1 Acidimicrobiales bacterium | reverse complement strand
GGAACGGGGTGAGCAACTGGAGCCGGTCCGACGTCGGAGAGACTGCGACATCGATGCCCGAGCCGTCTTCGGGCGGCGCGATGAAGGTGTCTTCGCCCGGATCGAATCCCTGGGGCGGAAGCTCGATGCCGACCGGCGTCGACAACGAAACCTCTTCACCGGCGTCGTTGGTGAGGGTCCCGTTCACCGGATCGAAGTCGACCCGACCGGCCAGGGCCAACGCGATCACCGTCTCAGGGGAGGTTACGAATGCCAGCGTTGCCGCATCGCCATCGTTGCGCTTTGGGAAGTTCCGGTTGTAGCTCGTCACGATCACATTTGTCTCGCCTGGCTGGTGTTCACCGGATCGGTCCCACTGGCCGATACAGGGGCCGCAGGCGTTGGCCAATACGGTCGCCCCTAGCGCCTCGAAGTCGGCGAGGAGCCCGTCACGTTCGATCGTGGCTCGTACCTGCTCTGATCCCGGGGTCACCAGGAGCTGTGTTCTTGCCGTAAGCCCTTTGGCGGTGGCCTCTCGAGCGATCGATGCAGCTCGGGTGATGTCTTCATAGGAACTGTTGGTGCAGCTCCCGATGAGGGCTGCACTGATCTCGAGCGGCCATCCCTCCCGCTCGGCCTCAGCGCCAAGGTCCTTGACCTCGCGGGCCAGATCGGGGGTATGAGGGCCGTTGATGTGCGGGGTCAGCTCGTCGAGGTTGATCTCGATTACCTGGTCGAAGAAGTCGGCGGGCTTGGCCAGCACCTCGTCGTCAGCCCGCAGATGGTGCGCCACCGCATCGGCAGCATCGGCGGTTGCTTCCCGGCCGGTGCTCTTCAGGTAACGGGCCATGGCGTCGTCGTAGCCGAAGACGCTTGTGGTGGCGCCGATCTCAGCCCCCATGTTGCAGATCGTTGCCTTGCCGGTGGCGCTCAGGCTGTTCGCGCCCGGCCCGAAGTACTCCACGATCGCACCCGTGCCGCCTTTCACGGTGAGGATCTCGGCCACCTTCAAGATCACGTCCTTGGGCGCGGTCCAGCCGCTCAGCGAACCGGTGAGATGCACGCCGATCATCTTGGGCCAGCGCACATTCCACGGGAACCCGGTCATCACGTCGACCGCATCGGCACCACCGACGCCGATGGCGATCATTCCGAGCCCACCGCCGTTTGGGGTGTGGCTGTCGGTTCCGATCATCATGCCGCCTGGGAAGGCGTAGTTCTCGAGTACGACCTGGTGGATGATGCCACTACCGGGTTCCCAGAACCCGCCCCCGTACTTCGCACTGATCGAACGGAGGAAGTCGTACACCTCCTCGTTGGTGTCGACAGCGCGAAGCAGGTCCTGCTTGGCTTCAACTTTTGCCTGGATGAGGTGATCGCAATGGGTCGTGGTCGGTACCTGCACTTCGGAGAGACCGGCGGTGTCGAACTGCAACCACGCCATCTGGGCGGTGGCATCTTGCATCGCAACCCGATCGGGTCGGAAGTCGACGTAGCTCTTGCCTCGCTCCACCTCGGCATCGGCGTCATCGAGGTGGTTGGCCAGGATCTTCTCGGCCAGCGTGAGCGGGCGCCCGAGCCGAGTTCTCATCGACCCAACCCGTTCATCGAGCGTTGCGTACACGCCGTTGATCAATTCGATCGGGGTTTCGGGGCCGACGGTCATGGGAGCTCCTTGGATGGTGGAAGGCGTGGCTGCGAGGTGTGCCAACTTCAATCTGATACAACTATAATACAAGTAGGGCGAAAGAGGAAACCTCAATGAGACAAATCCGCTACCAGCAGATCTCCGATTCGCTCCGTGAGCGGCTCGGCGCCGGAGAGTTCGACGCCGGCCAGGTACTGCCGTCCGAGGCTCAGCTTCGGGAACGCTACGACGCAAGTCGCGTCACGATCCGCAAGGCGCTCGAGGTTCTGCGTAACGAAGGGTTGGTTGAGTCGCGCCAGGGGTTCGGCTGGATGGCGACGGCGGTGCCAGTGGCCCAGCCGCTCACCGGACTCACCACGATCGAATCGCAACTCGAAGCCTCCGGGCGCAGCCCGGAACGGCGGATTCTCACCTTCGGGTTTGTCGATGCCGCTGACGTCCCCCCGCCTGCGGCCAAGCTCGGTGATCGGATGCTCGAGGTCCGACGGCTGAACCTCGCCGATGGGCACCCTTTTGCCCGGGTCACGGTGTGGTGCCGCGAGGACCTCGGCGCCGACCTCAGTCGCTCCCAGGTCGCGAGCCACAGCTTCTACGACCTGGTCTCGGTCGACATCGGTGGCGCCACCCAGACCATTGGGGCCGATGTCGTTTCCTCCGATGATGCCGATCTGCTCGGTGTGCCAGCCGGATCGGCGGTGCTGACGGTCGAGCGCACCACCTTCGATACCGGCGGCACCGCGATCC
>JABDJU010000174.1 GCA_013003325.1 Acidimicrobiales bacterium | reverse complement strand
GCCCGCACCAGATCCTCTGTGCGGGGTCCGGTCTGTGGCCCTTCGCCATCGACCCCGACCCTCCGGTCCTGCTGTTCGTGGCCGGCAACCTCGAGCTGTTGGCTGCTCCGGACCGGGTAGCGGTCGTCGGTACCCGCCGCTGCAGCGCCGTCGGTCGCTCGGTGGCGAGGGAGATCGGGTTCACGTTGGCTGATGCTGGGGTGTCGGTCGTCAGCGGGCTTGCCCTCGGGATCGATGGCGCTGCCCACGACGGCGCAGGGGCTGCCCCGGGTGACCCGGGTCGCGTTGGCGTGGTGGCCGGCGGCCTCGACATGGTCTACCCGCCCGCTCACGGCGAGCTGTGGCGCAGCATCGCTGCTACCGGACTGCTCATGTCCGAGACGCCGATGGGTGAGCGGGCCACCCGGTGGCGATTCCCGGCCCGCAACCGGCTGATCGCCGCTCTGTCACAGGTTGTGGTCGTGGTCGAAAGCCACCGCTCCGGCGGCGCGTTGCTCACCGTCGAAGAGGCCTTGGGTCGCAGCATCGACGTGTGCTCTGTGCCCGGCTCTGTGTTGTCACAGAGCTCGGCCGGATCGAACCAGCTGCTCCTCGATGGGATTCCTCCGGTCCGCAACGGGTCCGACGTGCTCGACCTGCTCGGGTGGAGCCACTCACAACAACCGGCGCTGCCGTTCCCGGACCCGGTCAGCGAGGATCGCCCCGGCTTCGGACCGATGGAGCAAACAGTGGTGACCGCGTTGCAGGGAGGAGCGGCCACCGTCGATGCACTATGCGTGGCCACCGACCTCAGCCCAAAGGTGCTGCTCGGGGTCGTGGAGCGGCTTCGTCGCCTCGGCGTGCTGACGATCGATGGTTCCGAGGTCGCGATGGTGGCTCCAGGGGAGGGGTAGTCTTGTCGACCTGTGAGTTTCTCAGTCAAGGCCAGATATCTCCAAGCGCTGGGGTTTTTGCCGACCAAAGAACTGGAGATCGATCTCACCGAGGAGATCGATCTCACCTCGGGTCAGGTATCTGTAGGAAAATCTGCTCTAAATCCTCACGAAGTGTGGTTGAGCGCCGACGGAGCGTGGGTACGACAGACCAACGCATTCGGCGACACACACACCTTGGCGGGAGACGTGGCGGACCTAACACAGATAAACGATCCATCTCAGGCAGAAAAGGTATGGGCCTCCTACAAGGCCGATGCCAATCAGGCCGACCGCGATCAACTGATCGTTTTCTACTCACCCTTGGTGAAGTATGTGGCTGGTCGAGTTGCGGCCGGCCTGCCTCAGAACGTCGACCAGGCCGACCTGGTGAGCTACGGGATGTTCGGCCTGATCGACGCGATCGCCAAGTTCGATCCCGAGCGCGGGTTCAAGTTCGAGACCTACGCGATCTCCCGTATCAAGGGAGCGGTGCTCGACGAGCTGCGGTCGATCGATTGGGTGCCACGGTCGGTTCGGGCCAAGGCGAAGTCGGTCGAGCGGGCGATGGCGAAGCTGGAGACCAAGCTGCACCGGGCCCCCTCCGACGAAGAGATTGCGGAAGAGCTCGACCTCACCTTGGCTCAGCTCACCACCCTGTACAACCAGATCTCGTCGCTGGGAATGGTCGCACTCGACGAGCGGCTGAGCTTCGGCGGCGGCGAGTCGATGACCCTGGGCGACACCTTGGCCGACCGACGTGACGGACCGGGTGGACAGTACGAGCGCATCGAGCTCCGGCAGATGCTGGCCGAGGCCATCAACCGGATGGGTGAGCGGGAGAAGATCGTGCTCACCCTCTACTACTACGAGAACCTCACGCTGGCCGAAATCGGCAACGTGCTGGGCGTCACCGAGTCACGGGTGTGTCAGATCCATACCAAGGCTGTTCTGCATCTGCGTAGCCGCCTGGCCGCACAGGAGCGCGAAGCGGTCTAGTCGCCGGCGAACAAGAAACCCAAAATCAAGCCTCGCCGGAGGGCTGTGCTGCGCACTGTTGTTCGCCATCCTGAGCATCTCGACGGCCGCGGCAGAGGACATCAACTGGCTTCCCCCCGTTGAAGCCGAGGTGGTGGATCCGTTCCGACCGCCGACCGGTCCCTACGGACCTGGGAACCTTGGGCTGGAGTTCCGGCCCGAGGGAATCGTCCCGGTTCGAGCGGTGGCGCCCGGTCGTGTCACGTTTGCCGGGTCGGTCGGTGGCAACCTGTTCGTGAGCGTCGATCACGGAGACGGTCTGGTTTCGACGCTCGGGTTTCTCAGCGCCGTCGAGGTCGTGCGAGGCCAGCGCGTGTCGGCAGGATCCCAGGTTGGTTCGGCGGGGTCGGGTCTCCACCTGACCGCCCGGTTACACGGCGTGTACATCGACCCGGCAGCCCTGATCTCGGGCGGCGAAGTCGCGGTCGCTCTGGTCGGGGGAGTCCCCGCACCGGAGGCGGGGCGAGGCGGTGTTGGAACGCCCTGGGGCCGCGGCCACTTCGATTCGGTGGCAGCCGTTGCCGAGGGACTCGACAGCTTGATGCCCTCGACACTGATCCGCTCAGTCGCCGAAGCCGTCGAGGAATGGCACCATCCCGAGTGCACCACGATCTCAGGTCGTTCGGCCACGACACCCGAGGGGGAGCGACTCGATCTCGCGGCGGCCGAGGGCATCGGTGATCGTGTGCTCATTCAAGTGGGCGGACTCGGGAGCAGCAGCGAGGCGGCCAGCATCGGTGGCCTCGAACCCGATCGTCTCGGCTACGGATCAGACGACGTGAAGAGTTTCTCCTATGCCGGGGGCTGCATTGCCCGACCCTTCGGCCAGGAAAGCCCCGGTTGGCATGCCCCCGGACACACACCGAAGTCCTATGGGCCCGCAGACACGTACCAGGACATCGACCTCTCCGCTCGACGGCTTGCCGATCTTGTAACCCACGTCGCCGCCTCGCGCCCGGAAGCCACGATCGACATAGCCGCCCACAGCCTTGGCGGTGTGGTAGCGCGCCGAGCCCTCCAGCTGCTGCACGATCGAGGTGACCTGGATCATCTTGGCGTCGTCATGACGATCGGCTCGCCTCACCGCGGTGCCGACCTGGCGACCCTGGCGGCGGCAGCTCACGGGGGACTGGCGGCGATCGATCAGCTCTCCCCGCAGATCGGAGAGCTCCGCGACGCGCCGTCGGTAGTGCAACTGGCCGAGGTCGGGGCCGCCAGCCTGGCTCCCGCCGCCGCCCCTCCGCCGGGCCCGACGGTGGTTGCTATCGCTGGGTCGACCGATCCGATCGTTCCCGCCACCGACGCGATCTGGGACGGGGCGACCAACGTGGTGGTGAACCTGGCCAACCCGCTGACCTCCCATTCCGACCTCCCCGCGGCCGAGACAGTGCATCTTGCCTTCGCTCTGGCCCAGCGGGGTGCGCCTCCGCCGTGTGCGACCCTCGCCGACACGGTTGCTGCGGTGGCGGGGAGTACTGCGTTCGGGGTGATCGGAGACTCGGCGGCCATCGCTGCGGGGATCGCCGCGTGGTTGGTATGAGCACCCACTCCGAGTCGGTATCTCCAAATCCCCGGTATCCTCTAGCCGTCGTTCGACCGGACGGCCTTTCACTATTTGGACCGCTGTCCGAGTCCACGGTCACCTTCGGGTGCTGGGCAGCGGGTGCAACCGGAGGAGAATCACATGTCAGACGCAGTTGTCACGATGAGCCAGTTGCTGGAGTCGGGAGTTCACTTCGGGCACCAGACTCGCCGCTGGAATCCGAAGATGAAGCGTTTCATCCACGGTGAGCGAGGCGGTATCTACGTGATCGATCTCGTGCAGACCCTCAATGGCATCGAAAAGGCTTACACCTTCGTGCGGGACACCGTGGCCAAGGGTGGCTCGGTTCTGTTCGTGGGAACCAAGAAGCAGGCCCAGGAGCCGATCCGGCGACACGCCCAGAGCATCGGCATGCCCTTCGTCGATCAGCGATGGTTGGGCGGAATGTTGACCAACTACAACACCATCTCCAAGCGGGTGGCCAAGCTGCTCGAGTACGAGCGGATGCGGGCCGCCGGCGACTTCGAGCAGATGCCTAAGAAAGAGGCGTTGCTCTACAGCAGGGAGCTGGCCAAGCTCGACCGCAATATCGGCGGTATCAAAAACATGGTGAAGCTCCCCGATGTTGTGTTCGTAATGGACACCATCAAGGAGCACATCGCGGTCACCGAGGCTCGCAAACTGGGGATTCCGATCGTCGCCGTCGTCGACACCAACTGTGATCCCGATCTGATCACCTACCCGATTCCGGGAAACGATGATGCGATTCGCGCCACCGAGTTGATGACCAGGATCGTCGCTGAAGCCGTGTCGGAGGGCAAGCTCATGGCGGCCCACGCCACTGGTGCCCCCACCGGACCTGCCGAACGGAGCGACGAGGAAGAGGCGAACATCGCCATGGAGCAGGCCGAAGCCCGCCGGGCCGCCGCCGCCGAAGCTGCCGCCCGTGAGGCTCGCGTTGCTGCCGAAGCCGCCCAGCCCACCGATGAGGCCCCGGTCGAGGCCGCCCCCTCATCCGAGGACGTGCCGGTGGAAGCCGAGCCGCCATCCCAAGAGGTACCGGTCGAGGCCGCTCCCGCATCGGAAGAAGCTCCGGCTGATCCCGCCCCGGATGACTCCGGTGAGGCGGCCAGCCCTGAAGATGCGACCACCGAGCCCTAGCCCGTCCGATCAACTCCACTCGAAGGAAGACCAGGATTCCAATGGCCATTACCGCCAAAGACGTTCAAGAGCTGCGCAAGTCGACCGGCGCCGGAATGATGGACGCCAAGAAGGCCCTCACTGAGGCCGATGGCGACTTCGAGGCCGCCGTCCAGATACTCCGGGAGAAAGGTCTGGCCAAAGCGGCGATCAGAGCCGACAGGGACAACACCGAAGGCCTCGTGGTCGTCGTCGAGGACGATAACGCCGCCGCGATGGTCCACCTGAAGTCCGAGACCGACTTCTCGGCCAAGAACGAAGAATTCGTATCGTTGGCCAACGACATCGCCGCCGCCGTTCTCGTCGAGGGCGCCGGCGCCGCCGATGCATTCCAGGCCCGCGTCGATGATCTCAAGCTCAACATCAAAGAGAACATCGAGCTTGGCCTCGCCGTCCGCTACGAGAAGTCGGATGACTACGTCATCGACGCGTACCTCCACGGAGGGGGTCGGGCCGGAGTGTTGATTGAAGCTGAGGGTGTCGATGACGAGACACTGCATGAAATCGCACTGCACGTTGCCTTCGGCAAGCCGAAGTACCTCAGCCGCGACGACGTACCGGCCGAGGACGTCGAAAAGGAACGGGTCGCACTGCTGGAGATCACCAAGAGCGAGGGCAAACCCGAAGCTGCCTGGGACAAGATCGTCGAGGGTCGGGTCAACAGCTGGTTCAGCGAGTCGGTACTGCTCGAGCAGGGCGTGTTCGGCGACAAGGAGACCGTCGCCGCCAAAATCGGCTCTGGGTCGATCAAGCGCTTCGCACTCGCCATGGTGGGCTGATACTTCTGCCTTCACTCGCCTCCGGGGAGTGGATGGCTAACGGTTGAGTTGTCGGACCTTTTATTGGGCTCGGGTTCGGGTGACGTTGGTCGGGTCGTTTCGGCCACGTTGCACGGAGCGGGGTAGATCGTGGTGTGCTGTCGTGCTGGCGCGGCGACAGCCTCTCGACCCGGTAAGTTCGGGACATGGCTGAGTTGACCGTCCCCAAGTACAAGCGCGTCCTGTTGAAACTCTCGGGCGAGGCATTTGCGGGCGACAAGGGGTTCGGTATCGACGGCGGAGTGGTGAGCCGGATCGCCGACGACATCGTGGAGGCGCGCAACGAGCTCGGGGTCGAGATCGCAGTGGTCGTCGGCGGGGGAAACATCTGGCGTGGCATGACCGGCGCCGAGAGCGGGCTCGACCGGGCCCAGGCCGACTACATGGGCATGCTCGCTACGGTCATGAACGCCCTCGGTCTCCAAGACATCCTGGAGCAGAAGGGTGTGCCGACCAGGGTGCAGAGCGCCATCAGCATGCCTCAGGTTGCCGAGACCTACATCCGTCGCAAAGCGATCCGGCACATGGAAAAGGACCGCGTGGTGATCTTCGCTGCCGGCACCGGCAACCCGTTCTTCACCACCGACACCACAGCGGCGCTGCGGGCGGTCGAAATCGAGGCCGAGGTGCTGTTGAAGGGAACCCACGGGGGCGTCGACGGCACCTACACCGCGGACCCCAAGGTCGATCCGACGGCGGAGAAGATCGAGTCGCTCAGCTACCTCGAGGTACTCAACAAGAACCTGCGCGTGATGGATTCCACCGCGATCGCGCACTGCCGAGAGAACGACATGCCGATCATCGTTTTCGATCTTCTTGGCTCGGGAAACTTGAGAAGCCTGCTACTGGGGAACTCTGTAGGTACTCTGGTTTCATGAGTGAGTTGGTCGAGCTGGTCCTAGACGACGCCAAGGACCGCATGACCAAGGCGATCGCGCATGCGCGATCAGAGTTCGCCTCGGTCCGTACAGGTCGGGCTTCCCCCCAGCTCGTCGAGCGGCTCACGGCCGAGGCCTACGGCGTGCAGATGTCGGTCCAGGAGCTTGCGTCGATATCAATTCCCGAGTCGCGTCAACTGCTGATCAGCCCCCACGATCCGGCGAACCTCGAGGCGATCGAAAAGGCTATTCGCAACAGCGACCTCGGCCTGTCGCCCAGCAACGACGGCCGCACCCTTCGTCTCAACTTCCCGCCCCTGACCGAAGAGCGGCGCAAGGAACTGGTGCGACTCACCAAGAAGATGGCCGAAGACGGCAAGATTGCGCTTCGCAACATCCGTCGGGAGGCTCGCAAGGAACTCGAGAGCGGGGAAAAGGACAAGCAACTGTCCTCCGACGAACTCGATCGGGCCGAGAAGCGCCTTGACCAGATGACACATGCAAGCGAAGGGGAAATCGATTCAGCAGTGGCCGACAAAGAGGCTGAACTGCTCGAGGTATAGCGATGGCTGACGACGACACACCAAGCATCTACGACGTCTTCGGGGAACCACCCGAAGTCGACCCCAACCGATTTGGACCGGTACCGGTGGTCCCCGGCGAAGATGCCGAATCCGCACCGGCAGCCCCCTTGCCCCACTGGAGCGCACCACCCACCGGGCAGACCCCGCGGGTCCAGACATCAGAACCCGAAGTCTGGGACGACCTCTCGGGCCCTCGGTGGCGAGGGGAGAGGGCAGGCTGGGCCGACGACGACCTCGAGGTTGTGTTCGGCGATGAGAAGTCGGCGGTCCGCCACGACGACATCCTCAACTTCGACGACCCGCGACTGAACGCGCCGGCGCCACCCCGACCGGATCTGGACCTCGATGATCCCTTCGGCGAAGCCGGGTCGAAAGCCCCGTCTCAGGCGGCAGCGCCCACCGACCAGCCCAAGACACGGCGAGCCCAAGCCGCTGGTTCCACCCGGTCGCGGCGTGCCCAGCCTCCGGGGAACGGGTTGGGCCGCAACATGGGCCAAGCCATCGGGGTGGGCGTCGGCCTCGCCGCCGTCGCGTTGGCGGCGATCCTGCTCCACCCGCTGGTGGGGACGGTCCTGATCGCTGCGGTGGCCGGGCTGGCCGCGGTCGAGTTCTTCGATGCGGTACGGCATGGCGATCATCACCCGGCGACGATGCTCGGTCTGACCGGTGCCGCCCTATTTCCGCTGGCCGCCTACTGGCGAGGCGAGCAGGCCTATCCGGTCCTGATGGCTGTCACGGTCGTCTTCGGCGGTCTGTGGTACATCGTCGGAGCCGACCGAGCTCGCCCGTTGACAAACCTTTCGATCACGCTGCTCGGTGTGTTCTGGATCGGCGGATCGGCCAGCTTCGGTGCGTTGCTGCTCAACCTCAGCGATGGCCAGAAGATGCTGATCGGCGCAATCGCCATCACCGCCATCGCCGACACTGCGGCGTTCTTCGGTGGTCGAACGTTCAAGGGGGCCTTCTTTGGCGAGCGCGCGTTCAACCCGTGGTCGCCGGGCAAGTCGTGGGAGGGGACGCTCTTCGGCATCGTCGGCGCAACGGTGGGAGCACTCGTGCTCGATGCCCTCTTCAGCGTCGGAGCCTCCTGGTGGCATGCCGCCGTCTTCGGCCTGGTGCTCGGTGCCGTAGGTGTGGTTGGCGATCTGTTCGAAAGCATGCTCAAGCGAGACCTGAAGCTCAAGGACATGGGGGCCCTGCTTCCCGGGCACGGGGGCATTCTCGACCGGGTCGATGCGCTGCTCTTTGTGCTGCCGGCTGCGTACTTCGTCGCCCGGGTGCTCGACTACGCATAGTTCAGGGTGAACCTCCCAGGGGTTCTTACTCGTGACCACCACCGTCACCGTCGCCGGCTCGACCGGCTCGATTGGCACCCAAACCCTCGATGTGATCGCCACCGCGCCCGAGCGGTACCGGGTACACGCCCTCACCGCAGGCTCGTCGTGGCAGGCCGTCGCTGAACAAGCGAGCAAGATCCGCCCCGCCGTTGTCGTCCTCGCCGACAGCACCTACCTCGCCGAGCTCGCCTCGGCCTTGCCGCCGGGGATCGAGGTCGCTGCTGGAGAAGCTGCGCTTCGCGAGGTGGTGGCGGCGACCGACGTCACGATCAACGGCATCGTCGGGTTCGCCGGCCTGCCGGCGACGCTGGGGTGTCTCGAGGCGGGCAAGCGACTGGGATTGGCTAACAAGGAGTCCCTGATCGCGGCGGGCCCGGTGGTGCAACGGGCTCGGCGCACCGAAGGGGCCGAGCTGGTGCCGGTCGACTCTGAGCATGCAGCGATCCACCAATGCGTGCGGGCCAATCGGGACCCCAGCCAGATCGCTCGGCTTCAGGTCACAGCGTCCGGCGGACCGTTTCGGGGCCGGGCCGCGTCGGAGATGTCGGAGGTCACGGTGGCCGACGCCCTGGCCCATCCGACCTGGAGCATGGGCCCCAAGATCACCGTCGATTCGGCCACCCTCATGAACAAAGGACTCGAAGTCATCGAGGCGATCGAATTGTTTGGGGCGCGGTCGGGGCTCGGGACCGATCTGACCTTCGACGACATCGATGTCGTGGTACATCCCCAATCGGTGGTTCACTCGATGGTCACTTTTACCGATGGTTCTACCATCGCCCAGCTTTCCAACCCCGACATGCGCAGCCCCATCGGTTACGCCCTCGCCTATCCCGGGCGCCTCGACGCCCCGTTCGGTCGCCTCGACTGGTCCCAGGATCTGACCCTCACCTTCGAACCGCCTGATCGAGACGCCTTTCCGTGCCTCGATCTCGCCTTTGCGGCGGGACGAATCGGCGGCACCGCCCCGGCCTGGTTGAGCGCCGCCAACGAGGTGGCCGTCCAGGCCTTTCTG
>JABDJU010000170.1 GCA_013003325.1 Acidimicrobiales bacterium | reverse complement strand
TGCAACACCGTTCGGCGTGACTACGGACGCCTCGTACCCTTGATTCATGTCGAAGCGGAAGTGGATCGTTGCCGTAATAGCTGGTGCGGTCGCGGTGATGGCGGTCAGGGCACGGCAGCTGTTGGCTCGTTGGGCATCGAATGCTGATCCGGTCGGCGGTCAGGCGATCAGGTTTCCTGAAGGTCGTCACCGAACGGTGATCCTTCCCGACGGTGCGGAGATCGCCACCGTGACCGCCGGTGAGGGTCCGACAATAGTCTGCGTGCACGGGTTGACGGGATCCCGGCACGATTGGGGACCGATCGCAGCCGGACTGCTCGACGCCGGGTTTCAAGTTGTTGCGGTAGAGCAGCGCGGGCACGGTGACTCCACCCCCGGCGTTGCCGGCTACGGGTCCGCTCAGCTCGGTGTCGACCTGGGACTTGTGCTCAGCGAGCTCGACATCCGCGCAGTAGCTCTCATGGGGCACTCCATGGGTGGGATGGCCGCAATGGCCTACGCCGTGGATCAGCCGGTAGAGCTACGGTCTCGCTGTTCAACGCTGATTCTGATAGCCACCGCAGCATCGCTGACCCTACGGGGATCGGCACTCGCGTTCAGGCTCAGCGGGTTACCTCTGCCGCAGCGCCTGATTCCCTCCGACAAACGATTGCGACTCGGAACCGGCGTCACGGTGTTCGGACAGGATCCCAGCATCCACCTGATCGACTCCGCAATCCGCTCGGCTCGGCGACTTCCAGAGCCGGTTCGGGCCGGAGCCACCGCAGCGTTGTCCAATCACGACCTGAAGCAAAGGGTCGCAGAGATCGACGTGCCCACGCTGGTCATCGGTGGAAGCCGGGATCGGCTGATCTGGCCCAAGTGGGTGCAGGAGCTCGCTTCCTCGATACCGAACGCAGAACTCCACATGCTCGAAGGGGCCGGACATATGGTTATTTGGGAGCGGCATACCGTCATCGTCGATCTGGTTCGGCAGTTCGTGGCTAGCCAGGATGCCGATGTCGGCTCGTTCCCTGCATCGGGCACCAAGGCCTGACGAAACCCAACCGAGGAGTCTCGAGGCGGCGGGTTGATCGCGAGCCAGGCGGGCTTGCTAGAACTCTGGCGTGTTCAACCCAAACCAGCGACGGAGTCACGAGTTCGGCACCTACTAACGACCTGGTGAGGGTTTGCGTCGAGGAGATTAGTTGTGAAGCCGGGCTGAAACCGTGACCGTTTTACGCCTCCCGCGGACGTGATTCTGGACTTGTGCGTCGGCAAATCCGAAGTCCGGAAGCATCAGGGCAAACCGTTCGGCCTGGTCGGCGGTCCAGCCGTGGCTGGCGAGCCCGTCGGCGTCGGGCGGTGATCGCTTCTCTAGGGCGATGAAAGTGCCGCCCGGCTTCACGACCCGCCGGACCTCGCGGAGACCGGCATCGAGGTCGGGCCAGTGGTGAACCGAGGCCAGCGACCAGCACACCGAATAGGTGTTGTCATCGCTCGGGATCTCCTCACATCCGGCCTGAAGCCACTCGATCGAGCCCTCGGGCGGGCGCACCCGGGTGAGTAACCGAGCCGCGTCGAGCATCGGCTGGGACGGGTCGATTCCGGTCACGGTGGCTCCGGTGGCTGCGGCGATACGCGCCGCCGTTCCGGGGCCACAACCGATGTCGAGCACGCGGTCCGAGGCTGTCACGCCAGCAAGCTCGGCCACGAGATGGCCGTCGCCAGCTCGGCCGACGACCATCGTGAGCGCAGCGACATAGCCCACCGGGCCGCCGAATTTGGCGTTGTTGTCACCGTGGTGATTCGGGGGTAGCGGATCCATCGGTTCAACATAGGGGCGAGCCGGCAGCCTCCTGGTCGCTCTCGCGGGGCCGGGGTGACCTTGGCCTCTGCTCCGGCGTTGCGGTGCGATCGAGAATCGGCGTGTGGAAGAACTACTACCGCATAGTTGGAAACTCACATTCGAGACACGCGAGGACGAGGACCACTGCGAGATGGTCGTACATCTCGACGCCGGTGATCGTTCGCTGTCGGGTCGTGGCAGGTCGCGCCGCAACCCCGACGACCCGAGCATTCCTCGAGTCGGTGAAGAACTCGCCGCCGCCCGTGCCCTACACGACCTCGCCAACCACTTGACCGAGGACGCCTGGGCCACGATCGAGAAGTTTCCGAACTAGCAGAACCAAATTCAAATCCGAAGGAGGGTGCTCATGGAGAGCATCAAGGAAGCCGCGTCCGATTTCCTGGCCCACAACAGAATCGCTGTAACCGGTGTTTCCCGCAATCCCGGGAGCCATGGCAGCAACGTTGTCTACGACCGCCTCCGCAGCAGGGGCCACGAGGTTTTTGCGGTCAATCCCAACGCCGACGAGGTAGAAGGTGATCCCTGCTATCACGACCTCGATTCGATCCCGGGCGGGGTTGAAGCTGTGGTGATCGGCACCCGCCCCGAGCTGGCCGAGGCAACAGTCCGCGATTGCGAGCGGCTCGGCATCCGCGACGTGTGGATGCATAGGGGCCCCGGACCAGGCAGCGTGTCCGCCGACGCAACCGCCTACGGGCGAGAGCATGGCATGAGGGTCATCGATGGCGGGTGCCCGCTGATGTTCGACCCCACCGCCGACTTCGGCCACAAATGCATGCGCGGGGTCCTCAAACTCACCGGGGCGGTGCCACGAAGGGTCTGATGACAGCCGAATCTGAACCCACAGAGGGAGACACACTCAAGCTGCCTGGCACACCGAAGCCGTGGATGAACCGGGCCGTGATAGGAGCGCTGAAGACGCCTGGATTGGGCGCCCTGCTGGGGCGAACGTTCATGATCCTCACGGTGACCGGGGCCAAGACCGGCACCCGCTACACCACGCCGGTTCAGTACGTTCGCGACGGCAACCACCTGTTGGTGCTGTCCCAGCGCCACCGGCTGTGGTGGCGCAACATCCGAAGCCGCCCGGCTGTAGAGGTGCTGCTGAAAGGCAAGACGGTCCGGACCAGGGCCCGACTGCTCGAAGGGGCCGACGCTCGACCCGCTCTGGAAAACCTGCTGCGCTTGAACCCACGGCTCACCAAGTTCTACGGGCTCGAGACCGATCCCGACGGCGCCCCGACGCCGCCGGCCATCCGGCAGCTCCACGACGCGTTCGTGGTGATCGCCATCGACCATCCCTGACGGGGCTAGCCCTAAGAACCCTCCTGCGGGCCGGCGCCCGACCTACTGTTGGCTCAGCGCCCATCAGGAGGACTCGCAAATGGTCAGAACTGCCGCCGCAAGCATTGTTGCCGCTGTAGTCGGGGTGGTGATCGTCTTTCTCATCGCCGATGCCATCTCGGGACCGCTGCTGGTCACCCCACAAGGTGCGGACTCACCCGAGGAGACAACGATAGGCCTGGCGGCCGGATTCACCGTCGTCGGTGGCCTCGTCGCTCTTGGCATCGCCGCGGTCAGCCAACGTTTCCTGAGCAACCCGCCGGCCGCCTTCCTGGGGATCTGCGCAGTGGGCCTGATCCTGTACGCCATCCTGCCCTTCACGGCGGCGGAGGAGGTGAGCACGGCGATCTGGCTGAACGTGATGCACCTCGTGGCCGCGATCCCGATCGTGGGAGGCCTCGCACGGGAGCTGCAGACAGCGGCTAACTAGAACCGATCCGGCCGGCGCTGCCGACGTTGGTCGCCGTCTTGATCGGCCGACGGTGGGGTCTGGGCGGTCACCTCAGCCGAGGGTGTTGGTGCCGAGCCCACGGTCTGGTCGTCGGCGAGAAGGAACACGTTGTCCGGCAGATCGCTGAGGTCCATGT
>JABDJU010000159.1 GCA_013003325.1 Acidimicrobiales bacterium | reverse complement strand
TCGACAGGGTGATCGGAGCTCGTCAGATCGTCAATGCGGCTGGTGCGGACTGCACGGTCGTGAGCACCACCGCGACTACCACGCTGCATGAGGCAATGATCGTCGCCCACCACTTTCCTGAGGCGGTGGTTCTCGTCATGGACCCCAAAGAAATCAGCGTCTCTGAGGTCCGCACCGTCGCCGCTAGAGTCCAGTCGGTGGGTGCGCAACTGAATGGCATCGCGTTGTTCCACGGAAAGGGCCATCATCCGAGGTCGAGCAGGTGGCGAATGCGACGGCGAAGCCGGCGAAACCACATGCGAAAGCAGGTCGCTCGCGACTGGACCAGGAGATAGCGGGCAGTTGCCCGCTCGTGCGGATCAGGCATGCGCAACAGCACACCGAATGAACTGGTTATCGAGGCCGGGCGACCTGAGCGGCGATATTGGGCCGATCTGTGGAGCTATCGCGAGCTGCTCTATTTTCTCGCTTGGCGAGACATCTTGGTCCGGTACAAGCAGACGGTCATCGGGGTCGCCTGGGCACTACTGCGACCTTTCTTGACCATGGTTGTGTTCACCGTGCTGTTCGGACGTCTGGCCGATCTGCCCTCCGAGGGCGCTCCCTATGCGGTGTTGGTGTTCGCGGCGCTGCTTCCCTGGCAGTTCTTTGCCACCGCGCTGTCGGAGTGCTCGTCCAGCCTGATCAGCGATGCCCATCTGATCTCGAAGGTGTATTTTCCGCGGCTGCTCGTACCGCTGGGAGCTGTGGTCGTGAGCCTGGTCGACCTCCTGATTTCAGGGCTCATCCTCGTCGGACTGATGATCTGGTACGGACTCGTGCCTCCGATACAGATTCTCGTGCTCCCCGGCTTTGTCTTGCTGGCTTTCCTTGCCGCGATCGGAGCGGGCCTTTGGTTCGCAGCGCTGAACGTCAAGTATCGCGATTTCCGGTACATCGTGCCCTTCGTGGTCCAGCTCGGTCTGTACGTATCGCCAGTCGGATTCAGCAGTGAGGTCGTGCCCGACCAGTGGCGGCTCGTCTACTACCTCAACCCCATGGTGGGTGTCATCGATGGATTCCGATGGGCGATCCTCGGTGGCTCCGCCGATCTCTACCTTCCCGGCTTCGTGTTGTCCATCGTCTTGGTCGCCGTCACGCTGGCCGGCGGAATCTGGTACTTCCGCCGGACCGAGCGAAGTTTCGCGGATCTGATCTGATGGTTTCCTCACCGGCGATCCGGGTTGACAACCTCGGCAAGCGCTACTTGATTCGCTCCGACCAAGGTGCGGGCTATCTGACCTTGCGGGAGGCCGTCTACGCCAAGGTCGGCGGTCTGGTGAGGCGGGCAGGTCGGCCTGGTTCGGAGGGGCGATCCGGTGTCGAGGAGTTTTGGGCGCTGCGCGATGTCTCGCTCGAAGTTGGCCAGGGCCAGATTGTTGGTTTCGTCGGCCGCAACGGTGCCGGAAAGTCGACGCTGCTGAAAGTCTTCAGTCGCATCACCGAGCCGACGACGGGCCGGGTTGTCCTACAGGGAAGGGTGGCAAGTCTGCTCGAAGTCGGTACGGGCTTTCATCCCGAATTGACCGGTCGCGAAAACGTGTACCTGAACGGCGCAATTCTCGGGATGACCAGGCGAGAGATCGGAGCCAAATTCGACGAGATTGTGGCGTTCGCCGAGGTCGAGCGATTTCTCGATACGCCCGTCAAGCGCTATTCGTCCGGCATGTACGTACGTTTGGCTTTCGCCGTCGCCGCCCATCTTGATCCCGACATCCTCGTGGTCGATGAGGTCTTGGCGGTGGGTGACGCCGCCTTCCAAAAAAAGTGCCTCGGCAAGATCGGCGAGGTCGCCAGCGAGGAAGGTCGCACCGTTCTGTTCGTGAGCCACAACATGGCGGCGATCCGATCGCTCTGTACCTCCGCCCACCTCCTGGACCAGGGCCGGCTCGCTGCATCAGGTTCGCCGGACCACGTCGTGGATACCTATCTGAAGACGGTCACCGACGCGCCGGAATCGGCGGAATCAATCCGGACCAGAACCGACCGCTCCGGGGACGGGACGGCGACAATCGTGTCGGCTTCGATCGGAGATGCCGACGGGGCGCCGTTCATCAGCGAGATGAGCCGGATCCGGCTGGAGATCGCCTACGAGGGCGAGACCGAACTAATGAACGGGCAGTTCTCAGCCACCATCTACGACTCGGGTAAAGAGATCGGTCTGCTCTCTCTCAATTCTGAAGCGGTAGGCGGCTTGCCCGAGCGGTTGCCGCCCCGTGGCACCCTTGTTTGTGTGACCGATCCGATCGGTTTCACCCCGGGTCCTTGCCACGTGAACCTTTCGTTGTTGAGGGGTGGGATCAAGGCCGACTACGTGCGGCGGGGGATCACGTTCGACGTGATCGAAACCGATGTGTTCGGGACCGGGAAGACACCCGACAGAGACTGGGCTCTCACGATCAGTCGCCATACCTGGAGCCTGGAGTCGTGACGTGACGCGACAGCTGACGCAGGCCGAGGTCGACTTCGTAGGTCTTTCCTTCACCGACCTCACCGGACGACTTTTCCGGTGGGAAGGGCAGCTGTACCGAGCCATCCCGGCCCAGGTTGCACCGTTCTATGCCCGGTTGTTCGACGACGGCGTCATCGACGACCTCGTGAACGAGCAGCTCTTCGTGGAATCTGAGATCAGCGATCTCGAGATCGAGGGGTTCTCGCTGGTCGTGTGGCACCGCACCGTGGGCCCTTTGCTCTATCCCCACGAATGGTCTGACCGGATGCTCGCCGATGTCGCGCAGAAGCAGCTGGCCTTCACCAAGCGTCTATTGGAGCACGATCTGACCTGTGGTGATGCCCACCCACTCAACATGATCTTCGAAGGATCCGAGCCGATATTCGTCGATCTCGGCTCGATCGTGAGACACAACGAACATCGGAGCGGCTCGATCTGGCACAAGGAAGATCAGTTCCGCGCCTTTTTCCTGAATCCCCTTCGGCTGATGGTTGGAGGGAACTTCCGGATCGCTCGCTGGCTGCTACGGGAGCACCCCAACGATGCCGAACTGACGGCACGTTCCCCCCTTCTGCGCCCGACGACCACCTCTCGGGTCAAGGCTAAACTCGCTCGTTTGTTGCGGCGCCGGGACGACTCGGTCGAGTCGTCCCTCGATGCTTTGGCCGAAGAGGTCGTATCACTGCGTCCCGATGCTGCTGAGCCTGCAGTCCCGCCATCGCTTGATGAGTGGATCGTGCGGGAGATTGAGCAGATGGCGCCATGCTCTGTGCTCGGAGTCTCCAACGGCGACCGCAGAACGGCTGCCGCCGTGACGCTCGCCGCCGAGCGCGGGGCGCGCTCGGTTGTCGTCGCCAACATCAACGCCGAAGTGAACAAGTGGTACGCCTACGCCAGCTCACGCAAGCTCCTCCTCACGCCCGGATACCTCGACCTCATGTCGCCCAGCGATGATCTGTCCAACTACTGGTATCAGCCGGCCTCACAGCGGCTTGGATCCGAACTCGTCGTGGCGTTCGGCATGATCGACCAGTGGGTTCTTGAAGATCACGTTCGACTCGAGGTCGTGGTCGATCGTCTGGCAACGTTGGCGAAGCGGTGGTTGCTCACGAGCTTGGACACCACCCCGGCGGGTGAGATTCCAACGTGGTCCTCCGACCGACTACCCATGTTCGAGAACTTCAGTCTGGAGACGGTTCAAGGCGTTTTGGGCGCAACATTCGCAACTGTCACGACGCACGAGATCGACGACGGCAGCGGTTCGGTCTGGATCCTGTGCGAGCGCGGCACCGGCGATCCTCACGCCGCTACCTAAGCCAAGATCGAAGTAGGGCGTCAGCTCTGCCCGGCGGACAGCTCAGCGAGGAGCAGCTCCTCGTAGATACTGCCCACCCTCTGTTCGGGCGGGCGATCAACAAGGGCCCGCAACCACGTGAGAATCCGCAGGCGCCGAATCTGCCCACCATCGATGCCCAAACCCTCGCAGTACTGGTGTAGGCATCCTGTGATCGTGACTCCGCTCGTCGTGTTCGGATCGAGGACGTTGCTCACCGCGGCCCGGCGGTCGGTCGCTTCGTAGGCATCGTTGAGGATCAATCCGAGGTGCACTAGGCAATGTAAGACATCGCACAGCGGCACGCCGGTCATCGTGGCGTCTCCCCAATCGATTACACCGACCTGGTTCGTGTCGCTCAGGTGAACGTTCCAGGGCCCGAGGTCTCGGTGTTGGCACACCGAGGTGTCCAGCTTCAATCCCTCGAGAGAGATTCTGGTGAGCCTCTGCAACTCGAGCATCTTCGTTTCTCGAGTCTGCCCCAGGCGATCTAGGGATTCGTCGACTAGGCGTCGAACCCAGACCTCATCCCGGGGCTCAGTCGTTGCCCGGGCCAGTTGGGTCAACGCAGCGGTGACCGAGCCGGCAATCGTTTCGTAGTTCTGGTTGTTGACGGCCTGGCTCGCTGCGACACCGGGTACGAAGCTCTGGCTCATCACAGCGAAGTCGTCGGTGAGACGAAGATCGGCCACGGTCGGGACCACCACGCCCAGGGCCGGCACCTCGTTCAGTGCCGACAGCAGATCTGCCTCCCGCTCTACGTCGGCGACCTCGACCGGCAGCGACGGCAGCTTGACAACGAGTTGCGGGTCGTCGGCATCTGAGACGAAGACAAACAAGACCGGGTGGTCGGTCGATGAGCCCCCAACCCGCATGAGACAACCCAACGTGGCGGTCGCGGTTCTGGCTACAACCCCGGGGGCCATGCTGTCTGAGGCCGGGGTTGTGAGCGAAGGGCGCACTGCGGTGGCACAGAC
>JABDJU010000099.1 GCA_013003325.1 Acidimicrobiales bacterium | reverse complement strand
GGTTGTGACGAACGATGGCCACCCCATACGCGCCGAACAGTGCGACGCTGCCGCCGACGAGGAACAGCGGGTCGCCGAGCGCCGATCCAGCGAACAGGGCCGGGAGGAACAAACACCCGGCCCACAGCAACAACTTGATCTGCGCCTGCTCCGTTGCCGGGGCGCCCCGGTAGCGGATCACGAGGCTGAGCAGTCCGAGCGGAATGCCGATCAGATTGAACGTCGTCGAGAAACCCCAGAGAGCGTGGTCCTCGGGCACGACGGTGCTCGCCGGACCCCAGACGACGAGGTTGACGACGAAGGACCACAGCGCGGCGGCAACGACGGCAAGGGCGACCGGCCGCCAGCGCGGCGAGGGCAGCCGGCCGTTGGGAAACAACAGGAGGGCGAACACGTTGAACAGCAGCGAGGTCGAGCTGGCTATGGCCAGCGTAATCGATGCCACCAGCGCCGCCCTTGGCGGCATGTCGGCCGGCGCGATGCTGTCGACCGCGATGTTCAGCGGACCAGCTGGATCGAGCACGAGACGTGCCGCTTCACCGAGGGGGTAGCAGCCGTTGCCGAGGACGCTTACGGCGAGGACCCAGACCAGGGCGCTATGGGATTGCCGGCTGGCCAACCAGGCGATGAGTCCGATCGACCCGCTCCAGACGATGGCGAGGGGGGCGTTGTGGGCGGCGAACCCGTCCCAACCTCGGGCCCCGATGATGGCGGCCGAGCCGATCAGTGTGGCCGCAACACCGACCAGGATCATCGACCGAATGACGAAGCGGGCCCGGCGGTCGCTCACGACCGCTCACTCCTCGGCGGAAAGCGGTAGGCGGCAACCGGGGCGACCCGCCCCTTGACCAAGGCCGGTTCCAGGCACTCGCAGACCGGGGGTGTGGTCAACTGCCTGAACGTCGGTTCACTCAGCACGGTCTCGCCTGGATCGCCCCACTGCTGAAGCCGCTGGGTCAGGTTGACGGTGTCACCGACCACCGAGTACTCCAGGCGTTCCTCCGATCCGAGCAGCGCGGCGGCCACCGGGCCGGTCGACACCCCGATCCCGAGGCCGAACGACTCCAGCCCGCTGCCGGTCCACTCGTGGTTGACCTCGTCCTGAGCGTCGTGCATCGCAACCGCGGCAGCCACGGCTTGGCCGGCATGGTCATCCATCGGGGTCGGCGCGCCGAACACCGCCATCACCGCGTCCCCCACGAACTGCATGACCGTGCCCCCATGGTCCATGATGGCACGATTCATCTCGGCCCGGTGACGGCTGAGCTGCCCGGCCAGCGTCGTGGGGTCGACCCGCTCGGCGATACCCGAGTAGCCCCGGATGTCCGACATCAGCACCGACACTTCGAGCTCCTCCGTCTCGCCGAGCCGCCGTCCCTCCCGCTTGAGCTTGTCGGCCACGCCGCCCGGCAGGAGACGCGACAGCTCCTCGCCCTGCTCCTCGCGCAGGGCGATCGCCCGTTGCAGGGTTCGGAGTCGTTCGAGTGCCACCTGGTTGCCGCTGCTCAGCCCTTCGGCCAGCTTCACGAACAGCGCTTCGATCCGGCGGTCGACATCGGTGGGTGTGGTGTTCTCGGCAACGGCGATGGCTTTGATCGGTTTGCCTTCGGCCACCATGTCGAGCAGCCGTTCCTCGGCGGCGTCGAGTACGCCGTGGGCGGTCACCGGCCTGGTCAGCGCCTCGACGATGCGGGGATCGAGCATGGAGCCGCCGGTGGCCACCTCCCGCACCGCCCGCACCAGCTGGTTGCCCTCCGCCACCCGATCCTTCAGGAGGTAGGCGTATCCGGCGGCACCGTCGGACAGCAGGGAGATGGCGTATTCGGGGTCGTCGTACTGCGACAGGATCACCACCCCGGTACCAGGGTGGCGTTTACGAACAAGCTTGGCCGCCTCGATACCCTCCCGCTTGAACTCGGGCGGCATACGGATATCGGTGACGATCACCTGTGGTTCGGTTTCGTCGGCCCCGGCCACCAGCTCGTCAAAGTCCTCGGCCATGCCGACCACCACCAGATCGTCGGACAGCTCCATCAGCGCCTTCACCCCCTCGCGCACCAGGAGGTTGTCGTCGGCCAGGAACACCGAGATCTCCATGAACTGATTGTCGTTGGAATCGGTGGGCAGCGACAGGGGGAGGACCGTCCAAAGGGGGTGGGGAAACCCACACCGAAACTGGCGGGCCTGCACGATCGACTTGTCGGCCACCGACCCGCAGGATCAGGGTAAGCGACAGGCAACGGAGCCCGTCGCATGACCCGGCCGGTCCCAAGACACCGGCCCCGAGGGAAGGACCAAACAAATGCGCCCGCCAACGAACATGTCACCGAAGACGCTGCTTATCGTGTGGATCGCTGCTCTGGCAATGCTGCTGGTGACCGCCGGAACGGCGGCCGGTGAGGAGCACGACCACGAGGAGGTTCCGCTCCATCCCCATGCACTTCTGATCGGTACCGGGGGTGACGAACAGTCCGGCTTCACTGCGGTCAACTGCGTCGATGTGGCCGCCAACCAGTCACTGCCGCTGAACGCCCACCACGATCACCTCCACACCGGAGCGGCAGGGGCGGCACTCTTCAACAACACCAGTCACTTCGCTGTGCCCCTCGCACCGCTCTCACCGTGGGCCGACTGTGATGAACTGCTGGCTGCATTCGATGTGACCATCGTGCGCGGCAACGGCAATCGGTAGGAGGTGGATGGTCATGGCTGCAGCGCAACGAATCGAATCGGTGGTGACGTCGGTCAGCTGGATTCCGTCCGAGGCCATCAGAGGGCTGTCCCGGGTGCCGATGGACATCGGTCTCGGCCACTACGACGTGGCCCCACCCGAGCAGGTCGACGACGACGTCCTCGATCAGCTGCAGGCCGACGACCGGTTGCGGGCGGCCAACCGGCTGGCGGCCTGGATCGAGACCGACGGCGACGGAATCACCGCCGCCGGCTACTGCGGCAGGGCCGTGATCGGCTCGACCACCGGGCGGATCGGACGAGCCAGCATCACCTTCCCTGGCGTCGGCTACCCGGTGCTGCAGCACGACCCGGTGATCGACGGGTCGACGGCCCGGTTCGTGCAGTCCGTCGGCTGCCGGACGGGCGCCCCATTCCCGCACCGCATCGACCGCCCGCCCTACCTGCGGGTCACCGCCCCGACGACGTGGACCACCCTGGCTCTGGAGATCGACGCCGACGGAACGTCCCGCCACGAGGTGGTCGGAGCCGCCGCCTTTCCCCGTCACTGGATCTACGACGCCAACGGTGATTTGGCGGCCAAGAACGGGTTCACCGACTGGGCCGACTGGGTCAAGACCCACGAGCACGAGCGGTCGCCGTGGCACGGTGTCGAGCGGCCAATCGTGGTTGCCGCCGCCGAGCCGGCGATCGAGCGGACGCTGTCCGGTCGGGTCATGTCGATGAACCCGGACATCCGCACGGTGGAAGATGGCGACACGCTGACCGTTCAAGGTGAATCGGGGGATGAACTGTACCTGGTGCTCGACGGCATCTTCTCGGTCGAGGTCGACGGCGAGGCGGTGGCCGAAATCGGGCCGGGGGCCATCGTCGGTGAACGGGCGGTCCTGGAAGGAGGGACCAGGACCTCGACCGTCAGTGCGATTACCCCGGCCCGGGTGGCCGCAGTGGCCGTCGACGAACTCACCATCGACCCGGACGACCTGGCCGAGGTGGCGGCCGGGCACCGGCGGGAGGACGGCTGAGTGGAGGTCACGATCCTCGGCTGCCGGGGCTCGACCCCGGCGACCGGGGCGGCGTTCGACCGGTACGGCGGCGACACCAGCTCGGTGGCGGTGGCCCACGACGGTCGGCCGCCGACCCTGGTACTCGACGCCGGGACAGGCCTGCACCGCCTGACTGATGTCCTGAGCGGCCGTCCGTTCCGGGGCGCCATCCTGTTGAGTCACCTCCACTGGGATCACACCCACGGCCTCCCCTTCGCACCGGCGGTCGACAACGAGGAGGCCGATGTCGACCTGTACCTGCCGGCCCAGGGCGATGATCCGCTGGAGCTGCTGTCCCGGGCCATCGGCCCGCCCCACTTTCCGATCACGCCCGATCGACTGCGCGGTCGCTGGCGGTTTCATTCGTTGGAGCCGGGACGGCACCGTCTCGCCGGGTTCGACGTGCTGGCAGCCGACGTGGCCCACAAAGGAGGTCGGACCTTCGGCTACCGGCTTTCCGACGGGGCGGCGAGCGCGGCCTACATCCCCGACTACTGGCAATGCTCGGCCGAGGGGGAGCCCTCCGAGCTCGTGCGGGGTGTGGAGCTGCTGTTGCACGACAGCCAACATCTCGACGTCGAGCTGGAGGCCAAGGGTTTCCTCGGGCATTCCTCGGTGGAGTACGCGGTGGCGCTCGCCGCTCACAATGGCGTGAAGCGACTGGGTTTGTTCCATCACGATCCGGCCCGCACCGACGTTGAGATCGACGCCATCGTGGCCTCGATCGACGGCCGGGGTGTCGAGATTTCGGCGGCCGCCGCCGGGCTCCGGTACCGCCTCTGATCTGGTCGCGACCCGCCTCCGGATCGGACAAGACTCACCAGCTTCGAGCGATCATCTGCGCGTTCGCGGGCGCAAACGAACGAAACTGACCGTTTTCGCCCGCGAACGCGCCACCAAAGCGGTTGGGCAGCGTCGATCACCGACCTTGGCTGTCACACCCCCTGTCTAGGGTCGAGTGACATGATCTACGCCGTTGTCCCGATCGGAATCGTCGCCGTCGTTCTGGGGGTGGCCGTGGGCTGGTTGCTGGCCTCGCGGGCCGCCGAACACACCGTGTCCCGGGTGTCGGCCGAGGCCGTCGAACAGCTCCGTCGTCAGCAGGATCAGAGCCTCCACGCCACGGTGGAAACCGTCATCTCGATGGCCTCATCAAAGCTGGGTGATCAGCTGGAGGCCGGCCGCATGGTACTCGATCGGGAGCATCAGGCGGTCGCCACCGAGGTGTCCAACGTCCAGAACGAGCTGCGGCGCATGAGCGATCTCGTTGCCGGGCTCCAGAAGGAGCGGGCCGAGCAGAACGGTCAGCTCACAACCGGCCTCGAGCGGGCCTTCCAGGCGACGGCGGCATTGACCGACACCACCCGCACCCTGCAGCAGGCCCTGGCCTCACCCCAGGCCCGAGGTCAGTGGGGGGAACGTATGGCCGAGGACGTGCTGCGGGCCGCCGGGTTCCTCGAGGGCACCAGCTACCGCAAGCAGGTCAAGCTGGCCGGTGGTGGTGTCCCCGACTACACGTTTCCGCTGCCCACCGGCCACGTCGTGCACATGGACGTCAAGTTCCCCATCGACAACTACCTACGATGGCTCGACACCGACGATCAGCAGTCCCGCGCACAGTTGAGCAAGGCATTCCAGCGCGACGTGCGGATGCGGATCAAGGAACTCACCGACCGGGCCTACATCGATCCGGAGACCACCGTCGACTACATGCTGCTGTTCGTGCCCAACGAGAGCGTCTACGGGTTCGTGCACGAGCACGACCCCGATCTGATCGATTTCGCCCTCGGCCAGCGGGTGGTGTTGTGTTCGCCGACAACACTGTTCGCCGTCCTGGCCGTCATCCGTCAGGCCATCGACAACTTCCGGGTCGATCAGCGGAGCCATGAGATCCTGGCCGCGCTCGGCGGCCTGCGGGAGCAGTTCGACCGATGGGAGGAGCCGATGGAGAAGATGCGGCGCGGTCTGGTGTCGGCCCAGCGGGCGTTCGATGATCTGGCTGGGCCGAGAGCCCGCCAGTTCGAACGCCAACTCGACAAACTGGAGTCGTTTCGCGACGACGACGCGCTCGGTCCGGGAAGCCAGCGGTTGCGGCGGGTGATCTGAGTCGCCGATCCGGAGAATCGGCTTCAGAGAGTTTGCGGAACGCAAACTCTCTGGCTGCCAGGGGTGACCTGAAGATCAGTTCGGTAGCTCGGGCCGCCATATTGGCGGTCGCCGCCACCTCGATCCCGGTAGTCTGGCACCGTGAGCCGGTTCTACATCACCACCCCGATCTACTACGTCAACGACGCCCCGCACATCGGGCACGCCTACACCACCGTCACCGCCGATGCCGTGGCCCGATGGCACCGGCTCCTGGGGGACGACACACTGCTCTTGACCGGAACCGATGAGCACGGTCTGAAGGTGCAGCGGGCGGCGGAGGAGAACGGCGTCACGCCGATCGAGCAGGCCGACGTCACCTCCAAACGGTTCCGCGACGTCTGGGACGAGATCGACGTCGCCTACGACCAGTTCATCCGAACCACCGAATCGCGCCACCACCACGCCGTACAGGAACTCCTCACCCGGGCCAAGGACAACGGTTACATCGAGAAGGGCTCCTACGCCGGCTACTACTGCGTGAGCTGCGAGGCGTACTACACGGAGAGCGATCTCGTCGACGGCAACTGCCCGGTCCACGAGCGGCCGGTCGAGTGGTTCGAGGAGGAGAACTACTTCTTCAAACTCTCGGCGCTCGAAGACGAGTTGACCGACTGGCTCAACAGCAACACCGTCTTCCCCGATGGCAAGCGCAACGAGGCCCTCGGCATCGTCAAGCTCGGCTTGGAAGACGTCTCCATCACCCGAACCTCCATCGATTGGGGTGTTCAGGTGCCGTGGGACGACGACCATGTGTTCTACGTCTGGTACGACGCCCTGATCAACTACGCCACCGCGGCCGGGTTCGGCTCAGACGAGGCCGAGTTCGACAAGTGGTGGCCCGAGGCTCACCACATCATCGGCAAGGACATCCTCCGGTTCCACTGCGTGTACTGGCCGGCGATGCTGATCGCGGCCGGGCTGCAGCCTCCCAAGGAGATTCATGTTCACGGCTTCCTGCTGCTCGGCGGCAAGAAACTGTCGAAGACCGGTTTGACCCAGATCGCTCCGGCCGATCTCGTGGCCGATTTCGGGGTCGACGGCTTCCGCTATCATTTCCTGAGGGATGTGTCGTTCGGGCCCGACAGCGAATTCTCCTACGAGGGCATGGTCGCCCGCTACAACTCCGACCTGGCCAACACGCTGGGCAACCTGCTGTCCCGGGTGACCACCGTCGTGGCCAAGAAGTGCGACGGCATCGGCCCGGCTCCGCAGCTCGACAGCCCGCTGGCCGCGGTGGCCGCCGAATCCTACCGAACGGCGGCCGACGCCTGGGCTCGCGTCCAGCCGTCGGTGGCCCTCGAGGCCATCTGGAACCTGCTTCGCGAGACCAACGCCTACCTCGAGCAGCACGAACCGTGGAAGCTGCCCGAGGGCTCCGACGAGGTGAAGACGGTGCTCGGCAACGCGCTCGAGGTGCTGCGCCTCGCCGCCATACTGTCGAGCCCGGCACTCACCAGAGCCGGCGAGGCCATCTGGGCCGCCATCGGACTCGAAGGTTCCCCCCTCGACCAGCGCCTTCCCGACGCTGCCGCCTGGGGCGGCTACCCGGGAGGCCTGAGCGTGACCAAGGGCCAACCGCTGTTCCCCCGCCTCAAAGTCGACAACGGCTCGTGAGCCGAGCCAGACCTTAGAACGCGACTTCGATGTGGTTTGACAGTCACTGCCACCTCACCAGTCTGCGTGGCGATCCGGAGGGCGACCTGGCTGCCGAGGCGGTCACCGCGGCCTCGGCCGCTGGAGTCACGCGGCTCCTGACGGTCGGGTGCACCGTGGCCGACTCGGCCCAGGTCATCGCCACGGCGGCTCGCTTCGACAACGTGTGGGCCACGGCCGGTGTGCACC
>JABDJU010000088.1 GCA_013003325.1 Acidimicrobiales bacterium | reverse complement strand
CGGTCGCGTTGGAACCGACCTCCTTGCCGGTCTCATCCACCACCTTCATATCGATGTGAAACAGCGGATAGCCAACCGAGGTGGTCTTGTCCCGGACCCGCTCGGCGGGCAGCCAGAAGTTGTTCCCAGCCGCCTCGGTCAGGCCGTAACCCATCTTGAAGTCGATGCCCTTGTCCCAGAACTTCTGCATGATCGGCAGCGGGCAGGGCGCACCACCGGAGATCACCAGATCGAGGCCAGAGAAGTCGGCCCGCTCCCACCGCGGATCGGACTGCAGCATCTGGTACATCGTGGGGACACCGACGTAGTGCGTCACCGCCCCGTCGTCGATGAGCGTGAAGGTCTCGTCGAGATCGAAGGCCGAGCACAGAATGGTCTTCCCGCCGGTGTGCACGAGCGGGACCATGAAGATGTTCGGCCCCCCGATGTGAAAGAACGGCAGCTGGAGGGCGGCGGAGTGCCCGCCGTGGATGCCCCATGAGGTGATCGTGTTGACGGAGTTCCAGGTGAGGTTGCCGTGCGTGAGGATGGCCCCCTTCGGCAGGCCCGTGGTGCCGCCCGTGTAGTAGATGCCGAGGATGTCGTCCATGGCGAGCTCGGGACGGCCATCGAGCACACCGCTCATGTTGTCCCGATCGGCGAAGGACCGGTCGTCCGGCCCGGGCTCGCCGAACGCCACTACGTGGCGGGTGGTGGTGAACGAGGGCCGCACCTCGTCGACGTGTGCCCTCCATTCCTCGCTGTACAACAGGACGACCGGCTCGGCGTCGGCCACGATCGGGCCAAGCTCGTGCACGGTGAGCCGCCAGTTGAGGTTGTGGAGGATGAATCCCACCTTCACGGCCGCCCAGAACACATCGAGGTACTCGACGCAGTTCGATGCGTATACCGAGACGCGATCACCCTGCTGGACACCAAGCGATCGCAGGTAGTTGGCGGTGCGGTTGACCCGTTCGTTCCATTCCCGGAACGTGATCTCCGTCCCGCCGACACCCTCAACCAGCCCGACCCGGTCGGGGGTGAGCTTGGCCCGCTTATCGAGCCAGTCGGCAACGTACGTGGACTGGGCGTAGGTCATGCCGGCCCCCACTTCACGACGCCGGCACTCCACACGTAGCCGATCCCGGCTCCGACCATCACCATGATGTCGCCCGGCTTGAGCTTGCCCTGCTTCTCGCCCTCGATCATTGAGATGATCGTGTCTTGCTCACCGATGTGGCCGATCGAGCCGAGGTAGACGGCCTGCTCCTCGGTCTTGCCGAGCTCGTCGAGCAGGTACTTGTGGGCGGACGGCTTGATGAGGAGCACATTCACGTAGTCGATGTCTTCCCGCGTGTACGCCGTGCCGTCTGGTTTGGCACCCGACTTGGCCAGCGCGGCGTCGATGCACTCCAGCCAGTTTTTCATCGAGACGTCGTTGAGGCGCTCGCGCATCGCCTCGTGTTCGACGATGTTGAACGCGAACTTGCCGTCGTCGATGGCTTCCCTGGTCGGGAACTCCACGGTGCCGCTGGCGGGGACGATGACGTTGCGGCTCAGCGACCCGTCTGAGATCAGGTGGGTGCCGAGCACGTGGTTCTCGGGCCAATCCCGCTTCACGATCAGCGCCCCGGCCCCGGCGCCGATGTTGAACAGGAAGGAGGTGGCCCGGTTGGAGAAATCGATGAAGTCGGCAATCGTGTAGCCGCCGGCGATGAGGACGGTATTGATGGAGTCGTCCTCGCGCATGAGGCTCTTGGCCAGCTTGAGAGCTGCGACGGTGGTGGCGCACCGCATGTGCATGTCCATGCCCCAGGCGTTCCTGGCGCCAACCTCCCATGCCAGATCGATGCCGGCGGTCCAGAGGTTGTACTCCTTCCACTCCTCGGTGGTACAGAGCACGACGTCGATATCGAGCGGGTCGATCCCCGCCTTGGCGATGGCCTCGGTGGCGGCCTTGACGCCCATTTCGTTCGGGTGGATGGAGGGATCCGTGACGTGCTTGCGCTCGATTCCCAGCTTCTCGCGAACCACCCATTCGGGCAGGCCGCTTGCCTCGGCGATCTCGGAAGCGCTCATGATGGTCTCCGGCAAGAAGTGACCGGTTGCGACGATGCCCATGGCGAAACCCGTCATGGGCCGCTCCCCTCGACCGGAGCCAGTGCGCACTGAATGAACTGCATGATCTCGTCGACGCCCTGGTCGGGCGGTGCAGTTCCATCCCACAGCACCCACCGGCCGCCCGCCGATTCGGCAATCCCCATCAGGATCCAGGCGAGCGTGTCCGGCGAGATCTCGGTGCGGATCTCACCGTCCGCCTGCGCCCGCTTCAAGCCCTCGACGTAGCCCTTCGACAAGACCGTGTAGTGCCACCGGTAGGTGTCGTTGTCGACGAACTCACATTCCCGGATGATCCGGTACAGCGATTTGTGGCGTTCGACGTAGTTGAAGAACGTGACGAAACCGATTCGCTCGGCCGCCAGCCGGTTGGGGGCATCGGCGATGGCTTCGGCAATGGTGCGCCGGAGAACGTGGTTGAGCTGGTGGACCAGCTCGATGAACGCCGCCTTCTTGTCCGGGAAGTACTGGTAGAACGTGCCCTGGGCGACTCCGGCCCGGCGAGTGATCTCCGCCACCGAGGCGCCGTCGTAACTGAACTCGCCGAACACCTCTTCGGCTGCGGTGAGCAGCGCAAGTCTCGTTGCCTTGCCCCGCTCGGTGACGGGCTGGTAATCCCGGTGCTCGTCGGTCACAGTCCCCCTTAGACCTGACACCTGACTCAACTGTCAGGTTTGTTTCTAGCAAAGTCGGACCACCGATGTCGAGCTAGCCGCCGATTTGTCCGCTCAGAGCGCCGCAGCGAGCAACGTCAGATAGTCGGCGCGCGGCACTTCGATGGCCCCCATCGACTCGAGGTGGGGTGTCTGCCATTGCACGTCAAACAGGGCGCCCCCCGTCTCGGCGACGTGGCCGGCCATCCGAACGAGGGCCACCTTCGACGCGTCCCGGGCCCGGTGGAACATGGATTCACCGGCGAAGAACCCCCCGATGCGCACCCCGTAGAGCCCCCCGACGAGCGACCCGGCCGTACCCCACACTTCAATGCTGTCGGCCCACCCCAGCTCGAAGAGGCGGGCGTAGGCAGCCTGCATGTCGGCGGTGATCCAACCGTGCGGACGGGCCGGGTTGGCGCAGCCCGCGACAACGCCGGCAAAATCCTCGCCAAAGGTGACGGTGTACTTGTTCAGTGATCGCTGCAGTGACCGCGACACGTGCACGCTGTCGAGCGGGAGGATGGCTCGCGGATCGGGCGACCACCATCCGGTGACCTCGTCTGGGCCGACCGGCATGGGGAAGATGCCTCTCCGGTAGGCAGCGAGCAGCGTCCCCGGGTCGAGATCGGCCCCCATCCCCAGCAAGCCGGCCTCATCGGCGGTGTCGACCGGCGGGAAGACCCACGGGCTGGGCGGGGGCTCGACCGGGTGGCGGGACGTCTAGATCCCCCCCGAGAACGTGTCGCACTCGTTGGGATCACCGGACTCGAAGCCCTGGTTGAACCACGTGACACGCTGCTCGGACGTGCCGTGCGTAAAGGTGTGAGGGTTGACGTAGCCCTGGGTTGCCTGCTGAATGCGGTCGTCACCGACGGCGGCCGCCGCGGTGAGGGCCTCCTGGATGTCGCCCGGTTCCAGGTCGGCTGCCGCCGTGTGTGCCCACACCCCGGCCAGGCAATCGGCCTGCAGCTCCTGGCGGACCGACAGCTCGTTGCGATCTTCGGTGCTGGCGGTGCGCTGCAGATCCTGGACCTGCGGCATGATGCCGAGCTCGTTCTGGACGTGGTGGGCATATTCGTGGGCGATCACGTACGCCTGGGCGAAATCGCCGGTGGCACCGAAGCGGCTCTGCAGGGTCTGAAAGAACCCGAGATCCAGATAGACGTTGCGATCCAGGCTGCAATAGTGGGGACCGATGGCCGCCGTCGCCCCGCCACAGGCCGATTCGGTCCGGTCGGTGAACAACACGAACGTGGCAGGCTGATAGGTGCGCCCGGCCGAGGCGAAAATCTGCGTCCAGGTCTCCTGGATGTCGACGTCGAGGAACTCCATGAAGTCGACGAGCTCCGCATCGGGATCCGGGGCATTCGTGAGATCCTCGCCGGCGGGCGCCTGCTGGGGCGACAGCTGTCCGAACACGTCCTCGACGTTGAACCCGCCGCCGCCGCCACCGAACAACAAGGCTGCCAGCAGGCCGAGAATTCCCAGACCGCCCACCGCTGCTCCACCGGCAGCCGCTCCCCTGCGCCGCCGATCTTCCACATTCGTCGGCCCCTCAACTCTGCGCCAACGCACTTCGTACCTCCTCAGGACGGCCCGTACCCTACCGGCCGCTCACCAAAACATTCGAGCCGCGACCCCGTACACTCCGGACATGAGCACCAAGCACTACGGAATGTCCGTCCACACCAATTTGTCCCCGTCCGAAGCCGAGAGCCGCATCCGAACCGCCTTGAGCGACGAGGGGTTCGGAATCCTCACCGAGATCGACGTGGCGGCGACCCTGCAGGCCAAGCTCGGCATCGAGCGCAAGCCGTACAAGATCCTCGGTGCCTGCAACCCACCTCTGGCCAACCGGGCGCTCGAGGCCGACGAGTCCATCGGCCTCCTGCTGCCCTGCAACGTCGTCGTGTACGAAGACGACGATGGCACGGTCGTGTCGGCCATCGAGCCGCTGATGATGGTGGAGCTCTCCCCGGCGGTGCAAGAGATCGCCGACGAAGCTCACGACGCCCTGGAACGAGCCCTCCAGCGCATCCCCGTCAACTGACATGACGACGGCGCTCGACCGGGCTCTCGGCGACCTCGCCTCACATAGCGAGCAGTGGGCCCGGCTCGATCTCTCCCGCAAGCTCCGATACCTCGACGCCATGCGCGACAGTGCAGCTGCGTTGGCCAACTCCTGGGTCGATCTCGAGCTCGACCGTAAGGGCCTGGACGCCGATTCCCCGCTGGCTGGAGAAGAATGGTTTGCGGGGCCGTACGCGCTACTCACCGCGATCCGCGCCCTCCGCCGCACCCTGCAGGCGGTGGCCGACGGTGCGGATCCGCTCGGCGGGGCCCCGGTGCATACCCGCCACGACGGCCAGGTCGTCGTCGAGGTGTATCCGGGTGACGTCTTCGACCGGTTGCTCCTGAACGGGTACCGGGCCGAGGTGTGGATGCAGGACGGAGTCACGCCGGCCAATCTGCGCGATCACGTCGCCTCGTTCTACAAGCAGGCCGACCCACCGGGGCGCATCGGCCTCATCCTCGGCGCGGGCAACATCAGCTCGATACCCCTCCTCGATGTTCTCACCAAGCTGTTCGCCGAGGGACAAGTTGCCATCGTCAAGATGAACCCGATCAACGAGCAGCTCGGGCCGGTGTTCGAAGAGATCTGTCGGGACCTCATCGACGACGGTTACCTGCGCTTCGTGTACGGCGACGGTGGCGTCGGCGCCTATCTCACGAACCACGACCTGGTCGATACCGTCCACATCACCGGCTCGGCCGACACCTACAACACCATCGTGTTTGGGCCGGGCGAGGTCGGCGCCGATCGGCGGGCCCGCAATGAGCCGATCATGACCAAGCCGTTCACCAGCGAGCTGGGCGGGGTCGGCCCGACCATCCTTGTGCCCGGCCCGTGGAATGAGCAGGACTTCGCGTATCAGGCCGAGCACATCGCCACCCAGAAGCTCCACAACGCCGGCTTCAACTGCATCGCCTCCCAGGTGCTCGTATTGCCGGAGGGCTGGTCG
>JABDJU010000087.1 GCA_013003325.1 Acidimicrobiales bacterium | reverse complement strand
GTGGTGAACGACGCTCGAGATCGCAAGGCTGAACTCCTGTATGAACTGGCCCAGCTCGAGGCCCAGCTGGCCATCCTCGAAACCGATGCGGAGATCGAGCGCCTCGCCCGGGCCAACTACGACCTGGTTTATCCCGGTGAGGAGAGCTTTCGCATTCTCCCCGCCAGCGAGTGACGCAGCGCCGCCTCGCCGGCTAAAACGCTTCTAGAGCAACGCGAACCGCACCCGGCGATTGTCAGCCAACTCTGGGCCGAACTGGGTGGTCTCTCCAAAGCCTTTCGAGGTCAGGATGGCGCCGTTCACGCCTCCCTCGACCAGGTACTGGCGCACCGCCGCCGCCCGTCGTTCGCTCAGGCGCTGGTTGGCCTCGGTGCCGCCGCTGGTGTCGGTGTAGCCCTGGACTTCCAGACGGATGTCGGCGCTCGCCTCGGTGAGGATGCCGATTGCGTTGTCGAGCGTTGGCAGGCTCTCGTCGAGAATGACATCTGAGCCCGAACGGAACTGGATCGGGCTCAGTTCGAACAGGTCGTTCAGATCGGCGGTGACTTCCTCGTCGCTCGGGCCTGTGACCTCTAACCGGTTCACAACATCGGTCACCCCGTCGACGGCCCGGGCGGCGGCCTCGGCTTGGGAACTCTCCTCGTCAGAAGACACCGACCCGGTGAGGGTGACCACCCGACCGACCGGGTCCGTGGACGAATCGGTCTCGACCGGTGACTGTCCTCCCTCGACGAAGCCCAGTTCAGCGATGGCGGCGTCGACTTCTGGTTGAAGAATTCTGAGTTCGTCGATCACCGGCGGGGAGATTCCCTCGACCGCCTCCGCTGCCGATATTGCGCTGGCGGCGTCGAGCTCATTGCTGACCAACCCTCTGAGCGTCGCACTCGTGCCGTTCATTTGAACCGCCGCCTCGCTGAGACCGGCGTCGGCCTGGTTGACAGCATCGAGAACCTGTTGCTCCAGCACCACGAGGCGGTTGTCGACGTCGGTGACCCCGTCGACGGCGGCGGCGGCTTCTTCGGCTTGCTGCGATTCAGCGATCGTCCCGACGAAACCCTCGAGCACTGCGACGGTTCCGTTGGCGGCACCCCTCACGCCTGCGAATCCGCTCACGGCGCCGGCGATTTCGGGGGTCAGGTCGACCTCCGCACCGTTGTCGTCCACGGTGGTGGTCGGGGCCGATGTCGTGGGAGCGACCTCGTCGTCGATCGGATCGTCGCCGTCGTCGTCGCCCGCAGGAAGCTCGGGAACGATGTCGGCTGCGGGGGAGTCCGAGCCGAACAGTCGAGGCCAGAGATACAACGAGCCAAGGATGAGCCCGAGCACCAACAGACCAAGGACGATGATCTGAGCGTCGGCGGCCAAACCCCACCCGGGGATCAGCTTCTCGTCGTCGTCAGCTGGGCCGACTCCTCTGCTGTCCTCATCACTGGCCACGTGGCTCTCTCCTGGGTCGCCGATCTGGATCAGACACTAGTCGTGCGCAGACTCGCCACGGTGCTTCACGCGGCAGTGTTGGCCGCATTGTCTAGTTCGGCGCCAACAGCCTCGTCGGAGAGTCGATCAGGTCGGTCAGAATCGCCTCGGCGGCACCGGCCAGGGCGGGGTGCTCGACCACTCCGGAGCGCACCGGCGGCAACGACTGACGATGGGCTCGCATCGACGCCGACATGAGAGCGTCGACAGTGGTCGCCGGGTCGGTCTCATAGAGCCGCTGGACATGTCCGGAGAGAACGATGACCTCCGGGTCGAGGGCGTTGATAAGGCTGCCGAGGCCGCGCCCAAGAATGCCGCAGATTCTGGCAACCGCGTTGTTCGCCTCGGCGTCGCCCGCCTTGGCTCGGTTCAGCACGTCGTCGGCGGCGGCATTCGCTTCCACCGGGTCGGCCTCGATACCGGCGGCGGCGGCAAGGGCAAGCTGATTGATCGCGTTCTCCCAGCAGCCGTGAGCCCCGCACCGGCATCGGTGACGCGTATCGCCGAAAGGGAGGTGCCCGAATTCGCCATGCCACCCCCGACGGGAAGGAGCCGGCGTTCCATCGAACACGAGCCCTCCGCCGATACCCACCGTCGAACGCAGGTACAGCATGGTGCGAGCGAGGCGACCAGCGCCCCGCTTGGCCTCAACCAGGGCCCCCAGGGTTGCGTCGTTGTCGACCTTGACCGGCAGACGGTGCGACTGACGCAGCCGCCGGCCGAGCGGCACGTTCTCCCAGCCCAGGTTGGGAGCCTGAACCACCAACCCGCTGTCGTCATCGACGAGGCCGTGCATGGCGACGCCGATGCCCGCACAATTGCTGGCCAGGTTGGCACGGCGTTCGTGCAGCACCTGGTCGAGCTGATCCACCGCCTCGGCCGGATCGCCTGATTCCAGCTTCACATCTTTCCTGTTCTTCAGTTGTCCTCCGATCGCGACCTCGGCCACGGTGATGCGATCGTTCGCAACCTCGGCGGCGAGTACCACAGGGCCTTCGGGGTGAGGCGAGATGTTGGTTGTGGGCCGTCCCCGTCGTCCGGTGGGGTCGGCGTCGTGTTCCAGGATCAGGTTCAACGCAGAGAGGTCGCTGACGAGGGCAGCCGCAGTGGTCCGTGTGACGTCGAGCAGCTCGGCCAACTCGACGCGGGTGAGTGAGCCGCCGGACTCGTGGACCAAGGCCAATGCTCGCGACCGGTTCTGTTCCCGCAGTTCGGCCGATGTAGACGCCGTTGCCACGCTCCCCAAGATAGGAGGTCGGCAGAACGACCACGAGCTGGGCGTCCCGCTCGGCCAGTAGCTAGCCTGAGGAGGTGAAGGAAATTCTCGCCGATCTCAAGGGCTGGCAGGCCCAAGGAAAGCGCATCGCCCTCGCCCGAGTCGTCGACATCGAGGGATCGGGCCCGCGTCTCCCCGGTGCGGCTATGGCCGTGAATGAAGACGGCGACGTTGCCGGCTCGGTGAGCGGTGGCTGTGTCGAGGGGGCCGTTGTCCACGAGGCTCTGCAGTGCCTCGAGGACAACTCTCGCAAGATCGTCAGCTTCGGCTATTCCGACGATGAGGCGTTCGCGGTTGGGCTCACCTGCGGAGGCACGATCCATCTCTTCCTCGAGCCGCTCGACTGGTGAAGCTGTTCGACGTCCTTGCCGACGCCCTTGCCACCGAGTCACCGGTGGCCCTCGCCACCGTCGTCGAAGGCCCCCATGTTGGTTCCAAGCTGCTGGTGCAGCCGGGCGCCGAACCGATGGGCTCGTTGGGCGACCCCGACCTCGACCGGGTGGTCGGCCGAGATGCGATAGGTGAACTCGCCGCCGGCATCAGCTCGGTTCGAAACTACGGTTCCCACGGCGAGGCCCGCCAGGACGAGGTGAAGGTCTTCATCGAGAGCTTCGCCGCCCCACCCCAGATGCTCATCTTTGGGGCGGTCGACTTCACGGCTGCGTTGTGCCGTGTGGCCAAGGTTCTCGGCTATCGGGTCACGGTCTGCGACGCCCGGCCGGTGTTCGCCACCCGCCAACGCTTTCCTCGGGCCGACGAGGTAGTGGTCGACTGGCCCCACCGGTTGCTCGAAAAGGTCGGGCCCGAGCTCGGTCCTCGGGATGCGGTGTGCGTGCTCACCCACGACCCCAAGTTCGACGTGCCGGCCGTGATAGGGGCGCTGGCAACCGGCGCCGGGTACATCGGTGCCATGGGTTCGAGGAGAACCACCGACGACCGGGCCGAGCGACTCCGCAACGAAGGCGTCACCGAGGAACAACTCGAGCGAATCTACGCGCCGATCGGCCTCGACCTCGGGGCACGGACACCCGAAGAAACAGCGATCTCGATCTGCGCCGAAATCATTGCCCTGCGGTCGGGCCGATCGGCCCCGTTCCTCACCAGCACGCAGGGCGATATCCACCGGACGACAGAATGACCGTGGCCGGCGCGCTCCTCGCCGCGGGCGAAGGGAGCCGCTTCCAGGGCGCCGAACACAAGCTGCTGGCCGATCTTGACGGCCAGCCGGTGGTCGCCCATGCCCTGCGGGCAATGGTCGGGGCCGGTTTCAATGAGCTGTTCATCGTGACCGGCGCCGTCGATTTGGCCCCGCTGGTGCGCCAGATTTCGACCGAGACGGGCGTACCCATCAACACCATCGAGAACCCTCGATGGGCAGAGGGTCAGGCGACGAGCCTTCACGCTGCCCTCCGAGCTCTGCAGCCAACCGCCCACTCCGCCGTTGTTGTTGGTCTTGGCGATCAGCCGTTTGTCGGAGTGGCCCCATGGCGCACCGTCGGAGCTTCGCAGGGCACGATTGTCACCGCAACCTTCGATGGTCAGCGTCGGCCACCGGTGAAACTAGACCGGTCGGTCTGGTCTCTCGTGTCCCCCGAGGGTGACGCCGGCGCTCGGGTCTTGATGCAGCAGCATCCTGATCTCGTATCGGAGGTGCCCTGCAACGGCGATCCTCTCGACATCGACACCGCCGAAGATCTCCTCGCCGCCCGAAGCCTCTCCGAGCGTGCCGAGCACCTCTCCGATGCCGAGAGGGTGACCCGCCTGCTGGGTCGGCCTCCGATGGGAAACTTCACAGTGTGCGTTCGACGCAACGACCGCAGCCCCGTTGTCGTGGCAAACGCCCCTCTGTTCCACAACGGGAGGCCGATGCCTACCCGCTTCTGGCTGTGCGATCCTGTACTTGTGCGCGCGATCAGCAAACTCGAGTCGAACGGCGGGGTGAAGGCCGCCGAGGCCGAGCTAGACCCCGAACTGGTTCGGCTCACCCATCAGCGCGCCAGCGCCGAGCGCGATGCGCTGATCCCTTCCGACCACGAGGGACCTCGACCCTTCGGTGGTGTCGGCGGTACCCGCCGGGGAGTGAAGTGCCTTCACACCCACTACGCCAACTACCTCGCTGGCGCTCCCGATGCGGTCGGAGAGTGGGTCCAGAACGCACTGGCTCGCGTCGGGAGTTCCTTTGATCCGGTCGAACCAGGGGTGGCCCCATGATGTCGGATACGGCAACTTTGGTGTTCGACCCACAGCCGGTTCGAACCACGTTTTCCTTAGACGGCGTCGCACCGCTGCCGGACCGGTCGGTGACCTTTGATCTTGGCTACGCCTCGGTTTCTGAGTCCTACCTCTCGTCGGATCCTCCCAAAGCCGAAGAGCTGTCGGCTGCGTTGTCGGTGGTCGAACTCCACCTCGACGACGTCGTCCGTGACCTCAACAGCATCCGATCACCCGACGACGGTCGCACAGCCTTCGAAATGACCGTGCGAGACGGGCGGGTGATCGGCGTCGGGCCCATCTTCGCCAACCTGGCCGCGGTCGAGCTGGGTCACGGGGTCGATGACATCGACGAATTCGAACTCACCCGGGATGCGGTCGAGGATGTGTTCAGAACGATCGCAACCGAGTCCCTCGAGGACCGGCTCTTCAACCCCGGTCTCGATTCTCACGTGGCGCCGGTGCTGGTTGGCGGAGCATGCCTGGTCGTCGAGGCGTACCGATGCTGGGGCCTCGAGGCGGTCACGGTTCGTGCCGGAGAGGAATCGGTGTTATGACCGCCACCGAGTTTCGACCGCCTTCGCCGCAGACGAGTTTGCTCGGCCGCCGCGTGCTGCTTCGCACCCTGCGGGCCGACGACTTCCCTCAGTGGTCGGCGGTCCGTCGTCGCAATCGTGAATGGCTCACCGTGTGGGAACCGTCAACGCCGCCCGAAGCTCCCGACCTCACAGCTGATCGCAGCGCCTTCGCACTCCGTTGCCACAGCCGCGACCGGAGTTGGCAGATGGGCACCGGCTTCGGGTTCGGCATCTTTGTCGGTGGACACTTCGTGGGGGAGATCAACCTCAATTCGGTCCAGCGAGGCGCGTTCCAGAACGCCTACCTCGGCTACTGGGTCGACCAGGACAGGGCCGGAAACGGCTACGTGCCCGAGTCGGTCGTGTTGGCCTTCCAGTTCGCCTTCGAGCGGGCGAATCTCCATCGGGTTCAGATCGCGATCGTCCCGCGCAATGTGCGTTCGTTACGGGTGGTCGAGAAGCTCGGTCTGCGGCACGAAGGTGTGGCCGAAAGGTATCTCGAGATCAACGGTGTCTGGGAGGATCATGCCCGCTTCGCCATTACGGCCGAAGACTGGGAAGAGCGAGGTCCTGAGCTGACCGCTGCCTGGCTCTAGTTGGCCGTGAGGTCGATTCCGGCCGCCGGCAGGTCGTTGGGGGCGACGTTCGCTTTCGCGGCGCTGATCGCCAGCAGCACGATCTCACCCAGCTGACGCAGGGTTCCGTCGAGGCTGCTTTCCACCCGCTCATCCTCGGGCATGTCGTGACGGAACGCCCAGAGGTCGACTCGCTGTTCGAGGCGGTCGGCTTCCAGCGCCGGCACGCTGAAGAAGCGATGCGACTGCTGAAACGGGAAGTTGTTCGACTTCAGGAACTGGGTCAGCAGCGCCGAGCCGGCCGGATCGTCGGCCGGGATCGGGATGTCGATCCACATGGCGGTGTGTTCGTCTGCCATAGGGTCCTCATCGGCACAAACCACTGCTTTCCTGAGGGTTTGGACACTTCGGCGAGCTTGCACTGACATCTAGACTGAAGTGGTGCCGGCTCCATCTCCACGGCTCGTCCTGGCCTCGGCATCGCCGCGCCGAGTCGAACTGCTCTCTCAGCTGGGAATTCGCTTTGAACAAGCGCCCGTCGACGTCGACGAGTCACCTCTCTCAGGAGAGTCGGCAGCGGACATGGTCGATCGTTTGGCGGTCAAAAAGGCGTGCCGCAGCGCCGATTTGATCGCAGCCGACCGCTCCGAGAATGTGGTGGTGATCGCCGGTGACACAACCGTGTTGTGTGACGGGGCCGTCCTCGGCAAACCTGAAGACGACCGGGAGGCCCGGATGATGTTGGCGGCGCTGTCCGGCCGCAGCCATCAGGTTGTTTCCGGGGTTGCCGTTGTCGATTTAGACTCCGGCCGGACCGAGTCGGCGGTCGCGGTCACCACGGTATGGATGCGCGAGCTGAGCTCGGGCGACATCCAATGGTATATCGATACCGGCGAGCACATCGGCAAAGCCGGCGCCTACGCCATTCAAGGAGCCGCTGCGCTGTTCGTCGAACGCATCGAGGGGGAATACGTCAACGTGGTCGGCATGCCGATCGCGACGGTCGATCGGCTGCTTGGCCGATTCGACCTGCAACTCCGGGACTTCGGATGAACGCCCCGATCGGCGATCTGTTCAGCGGTCCGGCGCTGGTGCGGCGAGGCATCATCCTGTTCATCGGAATGCTGTCGCTCTACTACTTCGCTCCCGACATCCTCGAACTGATCAACTCCGCCCCCGAGTTGGTGAGCATCAACCGTCGCTGGTTCTTCCTGATGATCCTGTTCGAACTGGTGAGTTTTGCGTTCTTGTGGTGGCTCACCCGAATCGTGCTCCCGCAGGTGTCGTGGTTTGTTGCAGCAACCAGCCAGCTGGCATCCAACGCGGCCAGTCGGGTCATCCCTGGTGGAGCCGCCGTCGGTGGCGCAGTTCTGTATCGAATGCTGTCGGTTAGTGGCACCTCGAGCGGCCAGGCCGGAGCTGCGCTGGCTGCGACCGGTGGTCTGTCCACCACCGCGCTGGCAGCGTTCCCAGCCGCAGGGTTCGCCCTGGCCGTGGCCGGAGCTCCGATTCCTGAGAGCCTTCTCCCCGCCGTATTAGCCGGCGGTGTGCTCTTTCCGTTGTTGCTGGCGGTGGGCGTGATCGCGGTGCGTACCACGCGGCCGTTGTTGCGGCTCGGGTTAACGATCTCCAAGGTCGTCGCATGGACGGGAAGGCTGGTGCGGCGACCCTGGCAGTTCGATCCGAGAAAGCTCGTCCGCGAGCGAGACTCGATGGTGGTGGCCATGGGGGATCGCTGGCCCTTGGCCATGGTCGCCGCCGCTCTCAACTGGGTGTTCGACTACCTCGTGCTCGTGACCGCGCTCGTGGCCGTCGGCGCTGACCCTCGGCTCTCTCTGGTGTTGCTCGCCTACACCGGGGGCGCACTCCTGGCCATGATTCCGGTCACCCCCGGCGGGTTCGGATTCGTAGAAACGGGAATGACATATCTGCTGGTGCTGTCGGGCATCACCAAGGGCGACGCGCTCCTGGCCACCTTGGCCTACCGAATCGTCTCGCTGTGGTTGCCGATCATGGCGGGCTCAGTCGCATGGCTGATCTTTCAGCGCCGCTACGGCAATGCGACCGAGGATTCTTCGGAGCAGCCACAACCCTCCGGGGAGCCCGCCCCTCAGGACAGCTGACGACGTTCGGTGAGGTAGGCGATTCCCTCCTCACAGGAATCGTTGAGCGGGCAGAACGAGCACGATCCCCCGGGGGTTCTGGCGGGGGTCACCTCACCACCATTCAATTCGACGATGCGAGCGACCGCTTCAGCGGTGCGGCGAGCTGCCGACCACAGCAGTTCTTCGGTGACCGCTTCGGTGTGGGGCAGCCCTTGCTCGAGGTAGTAGCTCACCAGAAGGCGTGGCGGGGTTCCCGACTTGAGCGTGTCAATGAGGGCGTAGAAACGAAGGTCGTCCATGTGGGAACGATGGGTGCGACCAGTCTTCAGATCGATAGTGACCTTGCCGGCCTGGGTACCTCTGGCGAAGCCGAGTTGCAGATCGATCTTGCCCGAGAGCTGGATGCGCCCCTCGCCGAACTCGGCTCGGACCCGCGCTTCGGTCGTCGGACGCCACTGGCGCTCCAGCGGCGGGAACGTTTCCATAAACGTGGTCACCCGATCGTTGGCGAGCGCGACGAGTTCGGCTCGTTCACCCTCGCTCAGGCCCCGCAGGAAGTCGGCCGGTCCAAACTGATCGTTCTCCAACCGGGCAATCGCAGCATCGACCAGGTCAAGAGGCGTCGGGTTGCCCCGATACCCGACAAGCAGCTCGATAGCCTTGTGGGAGACGATGCCTCGGGCGATCGGAACCGACCACCGGAACTCTTCGGTCTGGTCGGCGACGTAGAGCTGCTCACAGTTGTGCACCATCGAGATTGCTCGCTTGGAGACGAACAGCGGCTCCTCCAAGGAGATGTGCTCGAGCATCGGCTCGAAAGCCTGGTCGAGTTCGTGACGCAACTGAGCGCGAAGCGCCGGGTCGAAGTTTGGGCGGTCGGTGGAACCGAGCTGATCGAGCACCTGTTGTTGGGCGGCATTGAGGGCTGCCGGCGCCAACACCTCCGACATCAGGCAGCCACGCTGAGGTGTGGTGTGCGGTCGGTTCCGGGGGGCGAGCCGAGCCACTGTTGAGCGGCCGACCACAACTCGTTGTAGACGTCGGCGGCGGTGGGACCTTGAGTTCCGGATGCGAGAACGACTCCGTCGATCATGTCGGACACCACGGCGAGAAGCGGGCGGTTTCGCACCGTAACCGCAACGGTCACGGTGTTGTCTCGGTTGCGCGTGACCGAGCGTTGCACCCCCGGAATGCGGGGCGGGCTCCGGAAGGCGGGGGCGTTGATTCTCAGACGATCTGCGGTGTTGGTGAGCAGCCGCCCGATGGCCGCGAAGTCTGTTGCAGTTGTGTCGTTGCCCATTTGGGTACTCCTTGTTTCCACTGCATGCAGTATGACAAGGCGGTGTGACACTATCTGTCCCTCCGGGGGCCTCTTGCCTCGCCTGCGGCCCTTTGGGTCCGTGTTCTCGCTCGCTGTGCTCGCTTCACGGACTCGGGCCTCCGGGTCGGCCCGGAGCATCTGTCGCTTTGCTCGAAAACTCACAAATCGACAGAATGAGTCCCTCCGGGGGCCTCTTGCCTCGCCTGCGGCCCTTTGCGTCCGTGTTCTCGCTCGCTGGTGCTCGTTTCACGGACTCGGGCCTCCGGGTCGGCCCGGAGCATCTGTCCCTCCGGGGGCCTCTTGCCTCGCCTGCGGCCCTTTGCGTCCGTGTTCTCGCTCGCTGTG
>JABDJU010000261.1 GCA_013003325.1 Acidimicrobiales bacterium | reverse complement strand
CTAGTACTAGTCCACGTCGAATACGGCTACGAAGGTGCCTTCTTCTGCCGCAGCGTCGATCACAGAGACTGCGTAGCGGGTGTCGGGGTCCAGAAGAACCGTGTCTTCTCGTACCCGATCCTCGAGGTTGTCTGCGAGGATCCAGAACATCTTTGAACGCCCGAGGAAGTCCGGTTGTGGTCCGGCGTCGTCCGCAGCCTCAATGTCAGCGAGGGTCATGTCCGGGTCTTTCAGGATTCCAATGTTGAAGCCAATGTCGCCGGCTGATCCGTTGCCGTCGAAGATGAACGTGTGTTCACCTGCTTCGAAGTTTGAAGGACCGTCGTACACAACCGACTCACCATCAAAGGTTACCGTCGGTGTCGAACCGTCGTTGGTTAGCACAAAGAACGCAGCCAAAGCCACAGCTACTGCGATTGCTGCGAGTACGAGCCACCTGAGGCCCGTGGAAGTTGGTAGAACGGGTACATCTTTCGCCTGGGTTTGGGTTGTTGCCATCGGTTGCTCCTTTCGTGAGCGCTACTCTCGATCAGTTCAATGCTCCGTCGATCCCGAACCGCCTGGTAGAGGCGATAGTTAGAAGTTCTGCTGCAAGAATGCAACTATGACGACAGCCTCTCCCCCGGGCCGGCTCGGACAGAGTTCCCAGGTGCTTGCGATCGACCAGCTCCGCCTGACCGCGGTTGTCAACGTAGGTGTGAAGGTGGCCCTCGTTGCCTGCTTCGCGGTCGCGATCGGACTGGAACCAGATTCGGTAGAAGGTAAGGCAATGGGGTTCCGAGCACCATTGTTTCTCGCGCCGGCGGTCCTGATTCCGCTCTTGGCTCGCCGGCGTGATTGGGAGCCATATCCCCACACAGCCGACGCACTCGCCTCGGCACCGTTTCTCCTCGACACGTTGGGCAACCTGCTCGGTTTCTACGACAGCTATCCGGTCACCGACGACGTCCTCCACGCCCTCAACTGGGTTCTTCTGGTGGGTGCTTACCACGCATTTCGCTTTCGAAACGTGAGCTATCGAAGTGACGCAGTTCTGTTGGGGTACGGGTTCGGGGCAATTGCCATCGTGTGGTGGGAAGCCATGGAATGGGCGGTGTCAGAAGACGGGTGGGGCGGGGCCGGCGGACTGTCCCTCACCTACGGAGATACCGTCGGCGATCTCGTGCTGTCCTCCACCGGTGGATTGGTGGGTTCGATACTGGGCCTCGCCCTCCTGGGCCCCGGAGTTCGAAGCTGAAGCACGCCGCGGACAGGGCTGGCCATCGAGCGAGCATGTCGTTGGTCACATCCCGCCTATTTGAGTCACAGCGCCCTACGGTTGACCCCGCTCGGTGGCATCGTGTCGCCGTGGGTTCGCAGGCTGAGGTTCATTTTCTCGGTGACGGCTGAGCCGCCAAAAAGAGAAATTGAAACACATGTCCACTCCCCCTTCCTTCGCCCAATTGGGCGTACCCAAATCCATCGTCGCGGCACTTTCTGAGCGCGGCATCGACGGCCCGTTCGAAATCCAGGCCGCCACCATCGCTGACGCTCTGGCCGGTCGTGATGTGTTAGGCCGAGCCCCCACCGGTTCGGGCAAGACCATCGCATTCGGCATCCCTGTAGTCGCAAACGCAGTACCAGCCCGGCCCAAGAAGCCGACCGCTCTCATCCTGGCCCCCACTCGTGAGTTGGCCGAACAGATCCATACCGAACTCAAGTCCTTTGCCGGCAAGGTCCGGATCGGCGTCGTCTACGGCGGGGTCGGCTACGGCCCTCAAGTGAACTCACTCCGAGCCGGAGTGGAAATCCTCGTGGCCTGCCCGGGCCGACTGCAAGATCTCATCGATCGGCGGGATGTGTCGCTTGAACGAGTGGAGCACGTCGTCCTCGACGAGGCAGACCGCATGGCCGACATGGGCTTCATGCCCGCAGTTCGTAAACTGCTCGACCAAACCACACCTGACCGACAGACCGTGTTGTTCTCCGCCACCCTTGATGGCGACGTGAGAAGGCTGACCCAGCAGTACCAGTCCAATCCCGTGCGCCACGAGGTGGGCGAGAAAACGCCGGACATCACAGCGGCCAGCCACATGTTCTGGAAGGTTGCCCAGAAGGCCGACCGAGTGTCTGTGACCGCCGACGCGGTCAACGCCGTCTGGCCGGCGATCGTGTTCTGCCGCACGCGCCACGGATCTGACCGACTGGCAAAGCAACTGGGCCGGTTTGGTGTCCAGTCGGCGGCGATCCATGGCGGTCGGAGCCAGGGACAGCGAACCCGTGCTCTCGCCAGCTTCGCACGCGGTGAGGTGCAGGCGCTGATCGCAACCGATGTCGCTGCCCGCGGGATCCACGTCGACGGCGTGGCTGCCGTGGTCCACTACGACTCCCCCGAGGATCACAAGGCCTACATCCACCGTTCCGGTCGTACGGCCCGCGCCGGCGAGGGTGGGGTCGTTGTGTCGCTACTTCTGCCCGAGCAAGTGCGGGACGCCAAACAGATGCAGCGTCGAGTGGGTCTCGACGAACCAGTCACCGAGCCCGATACTCCCGCGATGCAAGAACTCTCGACGGCACCTTCCAAACCAAAGCCGGCTGCGCAACCGACCCAGCAGCGGGAACGCACCACTAGAGCAAAGACGAAGAAGCACGGCGGGCCGAACCGGCCACGCCGTGGTGGAGCCCAGGGCAAGAAGGGCCGCAAGCAAACATCGGCTGGTAGTGCCTCATCGCCTCAGCGGGGCGAGCGGACCGCAGCCGGGTCCAACGGTCGATCCAGCCAACCAGGGACGAAGAAGCAGACTTCGTCCAAGGGTGCCAGCGCCGCCGCGCGGAGACGCCGGCGCGCCCACCTCCAGTGGGACTCCAACAAGAGCTAGCTGAGGGGCGTGCTCGGTTCGTTTCGCAGCGGCTCGAACAGGTCGAGGTAGTCCACCAGGCGACTGCCGATTTCGAATGCGAGATCGGGGTCATCGAGGTTGGGCTCGATCCAGACTTCGCTCAACCTCCTCCAGGTATCGTTTCCGAGGAAAGCTCCGCCGGTGACCACGTCACCAAGTTCTTTGGACCACACCCGTTTCTTCTTGAGCAACCGGTCGATCTCTGCCTGGTTGTCAGTCTCGGTCTTCAGCTCGGAGTGAAACCCGATCTCCAGCGCGATTCCGTCGGCATCGTCGATGAAGCGTCGCCGGATCAGCTGCGCTTCGTAGTGGACCCTTGGAGCCGCCTGAGGTCCAAACCACACCTTGACGCCTCGGCGATGACTCCGAAGCCGGAGTTCGCCCAAACCGTCTGGAGCCATGCTGCGAACGATGTCGGCAACCTCGGCAAACAGGTTCGGCTCCACCGAGACGATGGTATGTGCCAAGAAGTGGACAACGCGAAACCGTTGAGCCTGGCCATGTGCCCAGCAGGCCGTCCGAGCAGGTGCATTAGAACAGCCGGTCGCGCACGGCAGCGAGTTCCCACTTTCGACAGCGACGCGGGCCTCCTCGGTAGTGTCATGAGGTGACGATTGCTGGCCAACGAACGAGGCCCGGACGTCGTCTCGCGCTGCATCTCTTTTTGGTGCTGCTGAGCTTGGCGTGGCTTGCGCCGCTTGTGTCGGTGCTGCTCACTTCGTTGCGGCCATACCGAGAGTCCTTCACCCGGGGCTACTTCTCCAGACCATTCACGCTGAACGTGGACAACTACCGCACCGCCTGGGAACAGGCCGACTTCGCTCTCCGGTACTGGAACACAGCACTCATTCTCGTGCCGGCCCTCATCCTGACCCTCTTCGCGTCGAGCGTGATGGCCTTCGTCTGTTCCCGTTTCAGCTGGCGATTCAACGTCGGCTTTTTGCTTCTCTTCGCTGCTGGCGGCCTACTCCCCCAGCAGATCATCATTCAGCCGCTATTCCTGATGTACAAAGCCGTTCCCTTGCCTGAGGTCCTCTCGAACTCCGGCGGTCTCCTGGGAAGCACGTGGGGCATCATCATGGTTCATGTTGCTTACCAAAGTGGCTTCTGCACGTTCATCCTGAGCGGCTATATGAAGCGCCTACCTGCTGAGATCAGCGAGGCTGCCATTGTTGACGGTGCAAACCCGTGGCAGCACTACTGGCGCGTCATCCTGCCGCTGTGTCGGCCCGTCCTCGCAGCTCTCACGGCCCTGGAGTTCACCTGGATCTACAACGACTTCTTCTGGGCCCTCATTCTCGAACAGCAATTCGACGATCGTCCGATTACCTCATCACTGACAAACCTGGCCGTTGGCTTCTCCCCCGACTTCAACGTGATCAGCGCCGCCTCGGCACTCGTGGCCCTGCCACCGATCATCGTCTTCGTCTTGCTTCAGAGATATTTCACCTCTGGGCTCGGAATGGGGCTTGTCCAGGACGAATGATCGTCTGCTCGCTCGGTGCATGTGTTTGCCAGCGGTGGCCTAGTGAATGCGTTCAGGTTTCGGTTGGGCGGCCCGGTCGGACTGGATCAGTCGCGCCGGACGCTTCCGGTGCGTCCACGACAGCTGGCTCGTCGCCGAACTCTCGGGCGTCGATGAGGTCTATCGCCATCTCACGGTTTTGCTTCGCCTCCAGTTGTCGACGCAAATCAGCGATTTCGTCGGCGCTTTCCTGACGTCTTTCCAGAAGGCTTGCGACCATCTGGTCGAAGGCGTCCGACGTTTCCCTGAGTTCATCGATCACCGCCGTCGACGGCTCGGTCTCCTCGAGATCCCCTTCCTGGATCCGCAGCGCCCGTCCACGAAGATCCCGCAACGGTGCAACAACATTCTGAATGAGGCGCCAGCCAGCCACGATTCCGACCAGACCCAGCGCCACCGCAACAAGATTGCTCCGCTGCTGCTCGTTTCTCACGTCGCCCAGGAAGTCGTCTTCGTCCAGCGCAACTCCCAAGATCCAGTCGGTCTGATCGATCGGTGCGACAAACGCGTGCAGTGTCGAATCGCCCTCTTGGGTCACAAACGTTCGAGGCTGGCTTCCGATGTCGATGCTCGCTTCATAGGAAGACCTCAGCACCTCGGAGTTGAGCTCGTCCACCGACGAGAGCCGGAAGCCATCTCCATCCGGCTGACGAATGAGCGATTGATCCTCGAGTGCGACCACTTCGCCGTCGGTGTTGAAGATGAACCCCGTACCGTTTCGCCCGAGGCTCAGGTCGGCGAGAAACGTTGACAGATCGCTCAGTTCTATGTCGACGCCAACGATTCCGACGATGTCGCCTTCGTCGTTTCGCACCGGCGACGCCGCGGTGACACCGGGTTGCTGGCTTGTGAAGAAGACGTACGGGTCCGTGAGAATCGTCCCCTGGTCAGCCATGGCCCGCTGAAACCATGGTCTGGTCCGAGGGTCGTACGGATCGTCAGGGTCCAGTCTCGATTCGACGGCTGCGAACGACTCGTCCCGATAGATGAGTTCAACGATGCGCGAGCCGTCGGTGGTGCGAATGAACTTCGTTCGCAAGAGTGCGCCATCTACATCGCTCGAGCGGGTCACATACGCGAAGTCGCCCTCCACCGTGCCGTAGAAGATCCCGTTGACGCTGGGCGTTGCCTCTAGGACCGAGCCGAAGAAGCTCTCCAGCTCGTCGTCAGAATTGAGCGCCCCCTTCTCGAGGGTGTAGGCCGCAACCTCGGCACTCCCCCGCGCATCGGACAGAAAGTCCTCCGACCTCGCAGTGGTGCTGGCTGAGACGTTGGCCAGAATCGATTGCATGCCCGCAACGATCTCGGCATTGGCGGTCGTTCGATTGGTCCAAATGATGCCGCCAAATGCAAAGAGGAGCAGCGCCAGCAACGCTACGACTAGCTCTCGTATCGAAAGGTGCACGTTCCCCCCTTCAATTTGACGGCGCCGGAATGCGCACGAACATCACCGTAGCTCTACCTCCACGAGCTCGCTCGGCAACCTAACTCGCAACCGAGACATCCCGGCGCGGCAACCTGGATCAAGACGCCGAAAGGGGTCGCGACGGCCGGACCAACAGGTCCTTCTACCGAACAGCCCGACAGAGGGGCCACAGGCCGTGGCACGAACGGCGTTTGAGACGTCATCGAGGATGACTGGGTGGGTGAAACCAGTCGCCACGACGCGCAGCCTCTGAGGACACTTCCTCAATCCGAACATGCAGAAGTACCCGTGACGTGCTCTGATGCCCCTTCCACACTGGACTGATGGAGGGCCCCAAGATCGTCGTGCCACCCGAGGTCGCGGCCGCCGGTCCGTCCCCGCCCCCTGCACCCATACGCCCCCCTCAAAAGCGCAACCGGCACCGGACCGTGGCGGTCGCAGCGATCGGAGTGATCGCAACGCTTGTGGTGGGAGCGATCGGATTCGCCATCACACAGCGAAGCGGCTCAGATGACACCGACGACCTGGCGGTCGGTGTGCTCGACGACTCGTCATCAACTGCTGGCGGCACGAGTACGACCGTGCCCACGACGACTGCACCGACTACGACTGCACCGACCACGACCGCACCGACCACGACAGCACCCACCACGACGGCTGCTCCTGTTCCCACGACGATCTCTGGGCCGCCGTTGCGGGACACTGGCACGGTTCGCCAGGCGGTACTGTCCGACGGCATCCTGTATCTCCGTGGCAGCGTCCCCAGCGAGGACTTCGGGGCCGAGATCGCCCGTAGGGCCGCCGCGGTCGTAGGCGAAGGCAATGTCGTGAACCAGTACATCGTGGACCTGTCAGCACCGCCGGTCGACAGTGCTCCCCTCTATGTGGCCGACACCGTGCTCTTCCCGACAGGCGGCGTCGACATCAACCCTGCGTTCCTTCCATTGTTGGATTTGGGAACCACGCTGCTGGGCCTCAACGAAAACGTCACCATCACTGTGGTGGCGCACACCGACTCGGCTGGCAGTTCGGGCTTGAACCTACGCCTCTCACAAGCTCGAGCCGAGGTTGTGCGACAGTACTGGCTTGACCAAGGGATCGCTCCGGATCGGGTGTTCGCAGACGGCCGCGGCGAGGCCGAACCCATCGCCGACAACAACACCGAGCAAGGCAAGCAGCTCAACCGTCGAGCCGAGTTCATCGTGACGGGCATTCTCGGCTAGCCGACCGTGAGGTTTCCGGCGCAGCCGGGAACGTCGGCTGCATGATCCGCCTGCAGGAGCTGCCCGACCACGCCTTCGGCGGTCACTGTGATTC
>JABDJU010000047.1 GCA_013003325.1 Acidimicrobiales bacterium | reverse complement strand
CAACAACATCGTGCACAACGTCGCCGAGGTCGAATGGAGTCAGCACAGCGGTATTTCGATCCTCGAGAGCTTCAACATGGGCTTTGGAAACGACTCGAATGGCTACTCCAACTACATCACCGGCAACGTGGTGTATCAGGTGGAGAACAAGGTGCGCGACCGAAACGGCCGATTCACCGATGGAAACTGCATCATCATGGACCGCACCAAGATCAACAACTACAGCGGTCGCACTCTCATCGCCAACAACCTGTGCCTCGACAACGGCGGGCGCGGCATCCAGATCTTCGAGTCGAAGCATGTCGACGTCGTGAACAACACCGTCTATCACAACTTGAAGACGGCCGAAATCGCCAGCTCCGGCGGAGAGCTCGGCGCCTTCTACTCCTCCGATGTGGAGTTCGCCAACAACGTGGTGTTCGCTCGCAACGGGCTGAAGCCGGCTCGGACCTTCGATTCTAGCAACATTCGGTTCGCGAAGAATCTGTATGTGGCGGATACCTCTCCCGAGTACAACGGTGCATCGAATGACGACAGCCGCGTCGGACCCGGCACCGCAGTGGTGAACAGCCCGTCGACCAACCCCAATCCGGCCAACTTCAAGCTCTCCTCGGGGTCGCCGGCCATAAATGCGGGCACCAACAAGTTCAACTCGGTGATGAAGACCGACTTCGTAGGGGCCGCCCGTGTGGCTGGTGGAGTCATCGACCTCGGAGCCTTCGAGTCGTCGAGCTCGGCGCCGGCGACCACCGCTGCGCCCACTACTGCGCCGCCGACAACAGCGTCGCCCACCACCGTCGCGCCCTCGCCGTCGACCACCGCAGGTGCGACCACCGCTGCACCGGCCACGACGTCGACATCGCGCCCCCAGGCTCCGACCACTCCGGGTTCCGGTGACCCGAGCACCACTGCGATTCCTGAGATCTCCGAGGGAACGGTAACCACCGTCTCTACCGTCGTACCCCGGCCGCCGACCACAGTGGCAGCCGTCGACCCGTCAAGCACCGATCAGCCCGTCGAACCGGCGGGCTCGACGAGTGGTCAAGCAGGAACATCGGTCCCCGCAGCAGACAGCGCTGAGCTCGCCGATCAAGCGCCGAGCTCCACATCGACCGCCGCCGTGACCCCAGCACCGACGACATCGGTTGTCGACGCCGCTGTCACGCCGACGTCGGGAATCCTGGAGTCGGAGGTAATCGAGGTCGAAAGTGGCGTCTCCCCGGCCGCCGCGAGCGCGCCGACCACCGAGAACACCGCCCGGTTCGAGCCGGCCGAGCTACCGACGGTGTCAAGGGTTCCCAGCTTGCCCGCCGCGCCGTCGCCGGTGGCATTGCAGGACGACGTAGTCGCCCAACCCGCTGCCGGGGGATCCAGTTTCTCCAGCGGTGGTCCCAGCCCCGCCGATGGAGCACAGGCAGAGACCGAAGAACCAGCGCCTGAGGCGCTTGCGTTTGCCGGTCAGCCGGTGTCTCAACCAGCGGTTCCGATCGAAATCCCGCTGGCCGGTGTGATCGCGCTGTGCCTGCTCGCATCGTACTATCGGCCTACATGGCTCGATCGTCGACTGGGATGACGACTCAGGAAGGAACCCGCGACACCCAGTAGCCTGAACCGACAGTGCGGCCACCCCGCCGCAGTGCTGGTGTCGCACCCCATCCCACTCGAAGGAACCTGATGGTCCCCGACAACAACTTTGTTCAAGACGACGTGACCACGCTCGAGGATTATCTGGCTGCGATCCAGAACCGAAAGTGGGTCGTGCTCGCCACCGCTCTCGCCTTTCTCGGCCTGGCCTACTGGCTCACCTCGAGCACCCAGGACACCTACACCGCCATCGGCGAGATCGAGGTCGGACTGAGCCCGGTCAACAGCACCAACCAGAACCTCCAGGCCGGAAACCTGGAGCTGGAGCGGTCGCGGCTCATCGGGAACACGATCTCCAACGAGGTGGCCCAGAATCTGAGAGCTCAGGGCTACACCGTTCGAGCCGCCGACTTGCGCCGCGGGATCGACGTGTCGTTCGTACCGCAGAGCCAGCGGTTGGATCTCAGTTACTCCGATATCGATGCTGTTTTTGCCGCCGACGCCGTGAACACCTTCATCAACACCTACGTCGACACCCGCCAGACCGAGGCCGAAGAGTGGTACGACGTCAGGATCGCGGCGTTGGAGGAGCAGATCGCTACCGCCGTTGCGACACAGAAGGAGCTCGAACAGGAGCGAGCTGTCCAAGTGGCGATTCGCAGTCGTACCGGGGCCACGGCGATCGAGGTAACACAGGCGCAAGACGAGATTTCAGCTATCCAGACCGACATCAACGCCCTCGGCAGCGAGATCCGGACCGCCAACACCGAACTCAACCGTCAGCAGCTGGCCCGCCGCTCTTTGGGCAGCGCCGCCTCCGTGTTGTTGGCCGCCGACGTCCCCACCAGTCCAGACGGAATCCCGCGAATCTTCATTTTGGCGGGCGCGCTGATCGCGGGCCTTCTGTTCGGTACGGCCGCCGCCTTCCTGATCGAACGGCTCGACACCACCGCCCGGGATGAGAGCGATGTTGCGCTCGCCCTCGGCGCCCGCGTCCTGGCCTCGGTGCCGGCGTTCCCGCTGGGGAACCGCAGCGGAACCAGCTCTGCGATCATGTTGAGCGAGGATCGCAAACCGCGATTGGCCATCTCTCGTGAGGCCTTCCGTCGACTGCGTTCAAGTATTCAGTTTGCGTCGGCATCGAGCGGCGCAGAGGTCTTCGTGTTCACCTCGGCATTCCCGGGAGAGGGCAAGTCGGTTGCAGCTGCCAACCTGGCGCTCGCCTTGGCTCAGAGCGGAAAACACGTGGCCCTGGTCTCAGCCGACATGCGTCGCCCGACGCTGGAGCGAATCCTGGGTGTGCCAAATCATGAGGGCCTGTCCGACTTCCTCGGCGGCCGCAGTGAGATGGAACTGAAATCGATCGAAGGGGTCGAGAACCTGTGGTTCGTTCCGGCCGGTCCTCCGCCCGGAAACCCGGGGGAGTTGCTCGGCTCGGTCCAGTTCGAGACCCTCATCAAGGAACTGCGCACGATGGCGTCGTACGTACTGATCGACAGTCCTCCGGTGCTCAGCACCGCCGATGCGGCCACGGCGGCGGCGGCGGCCGATGGGGTAGTCATCGTCGTCGACAGCCGGCGCACCGAGACCGACGACCTGTTGAAGGTGCGCGACGAACTCGAACGTGCCGGCTCGAGCATCGTGGGCGCGGTTGTCAACCGGACCCGCGCTCGGCGGGGAATCTTCAGCCGCCGGGACGCCTACGCCTACTACGAGACCGGTCAGTCGTAGTCGGTCGTGGCTCTCACAGTTGCGGACGCCCCCGTCGCTCGGACGCTGGCCGACGCGAAGGCGGCATGGCGGCAGAGCGCCGCCTATCGATCACGACCCAAGTTTGTCGAGCAGTTGGTGGGCATGGTCGCTCTCACGGTTCTCACGACCGGCCTCCCGACCGAGTGGTTTGTTGTCATAGACGGAAACCTGTATGACGCGGTGAACGTAGGCGGCCCGCTGGTCATCGTGGTGTTCACCGGCCTGATCGGAACGTTGCTGGTGTTTTCGATGAAGCGTCCGGCCGTCATGTTCTACCTGCTTGTCTGTGAGCTCTTGCTGCTGGCGTTTTCTGCGCTCATCCTTTTCTCGACGATGTGGTCGGTCGATTTTGCCACCTCGCTGCGCCGTTCGGTCGCCTTGACGCTGGTCACGATGATGGGGATCTACTTCGTCGCTCGTTACAGCCTCGAGCAGCTCATCAACCGCCTGTCGATCGTGTTCTTTGTGGCCATGGTCCTCAACGTCGTCTGGGTGAACGCGTTGCCGCAATATGGGACCGCCGGCGAAGACTTCCTCGGAATCACCACAAACCGAAACACCCTTGGCCAACAGGCAGTGCTGGGATGTCTGGTGATGGTGTTCGCGATGGCCTCGCGGAATCATCGCATCCTGGCAACGATTGGGTTCTTCGGCTCCGCCTACCTTGTATTCGGCACGAACTCGATGACCTCTCTGGGGTCGTTCGTGCTGCTTGGCGGCCTGCTGGTGGTCTTCTCGACGTTTCGAGCTCGCAAGCAGTTGTTCGGTGCGGTTGTTGTGTCCGAGATCGCCGCCGGCCTCTTTGGACTTCTCCTCGCCACCGCCAATCTGGTCTTCCTCACAGAGCTGCTGGGTCGAGACATCACGCTCACCGGGCGCACGATCCTGTGGCTAGACTTGCTCGAACCCATTTCAGAAAAGCCTGTTCTGGGTCACGGCTGGGAGGCTTTCTGGGGAGGGTGGGGTTCGCCCGCTCACGAGATTTGGCTGCAGAACACCTGGTTTCCGCCGACCGCTCACAATGCACCGCTGGAGTATCTTCTCGCCCTCGGCGGCGTCGGGCTGGCGTTGTGGGCTGTGATGATGGTTCGGGGCTTCTGGCGTTCGATTCACTATCTCCGGGATCGTCCGGGACTGGCCGGCCTCTTTCCGATCGCGATCTTCTCCTACGCGTTTCTCTACTCGGTCACCGAGGCTGGCGTAGTCCGACGGGGAATCGATTGGATGCTCGTCGTCGTCGCTCTTGTCGAGACCAAACGATTCATGGACCGGAACCGATCGACGCTGGATGGCAGCAAACTGGCGGTGGCCCGTCGAGAGAACACCCGGGGCAAGCTAGCTCGTTGAACCACGAGCCTTGTGCCGGGCCCAGGTCACGATGAGGTTCACGTAGGGCGACACCCACACCAGTGGCCAGGCCGGTCCGCCGTGCTTGCGCACCAGGTGCAGCCAATCCGACTTGTTCAAGCCACGGATCGAGTTGATGAACGCGATGCGTTCACGCAGTCCCAGTTCGGGGTTGTGGTGCCCGTCGGTGCCTCGCGGGTTGGACTCGCAGTGGCCGACCGGGGTGCTGGGAACCGACAGAATATAGCCCGACTTGGAGGCGCGATAGCCCAG
>JABDJU010000044.1 GCA_013003325.1 Acidimicrobiales bacterium | reverse complement strand
GTGTTTGTGGGATCGAACACCGAAGCCCGGATCTTTAGGGTGTCGTTGAGAATCGCCCAGCAGCGAACCGGCGGGCAGGGTCGACGGGATCACTCCGAGCGAAATCGATCCCAAACTGGGAGGTCGGACGACCTACTTAGGGATGCACGCTCGATCTGTCGGAGGTTTAGAACCGAGCTTGTCTGGCGATCGTCAGCGAGCGCCGTAGTTGACCCTTGTGAACGGCCAGTCGGTCTCGAGCCATTCTGAGACAGCTTGCCAAAGCTCAATATCCAGCTCGGCCCGATTCGCTCGAACCCATGAGCTGACGTCGGCGTCGGCGGTTTCGGCCGGATAGATGTAGACACACCCGACCACGTCATCACCGTCCAGCACCGAATACGTGAAGCCCTTTCTGCTCGCGAAGTCAAGGGCGTGACGTTCGAGATCAGCCAGGTTGGATTCGAGCGACATGGCCGTCGGCCACGTGCCATTGGGGAAGTCGGGCGTTGACCAGATGTGATCGATGCTCGACATCCACGCTTCGTGATCGCGTTCGTTGTGCTCCGGACCCAACGGTTCGAGCCGGAAGCCGGGGCCGTCCAGGGCTGTTGGCACTTGAAAGTCAGCCGGGACGAAGTCCTGCTCCTCCTCCCGATCGGGGAGCGAACCGAAGAAACCCAGCACTCGGTGAATTCGACCCTGCTCATCGGTCTCCGTCACGTCGAAGCCATCGAGCAGGGTCTCGCCGTCGCGGCGGATCCGCCACGAGTAGCGATGTAGCTGATGGTGGCTGTCGACCCCGCTCGATCGTTCATAGGTGGCACCTGGAATCTGGTGCTGGACGCGATGGACATTGGCTTCGAACTCGTCGATTCCGTGAGCTTCGACGCTGGGATCGATGAACTCGACATCATCGGCGAGCGCAGCTTCGAGGTGACTGCGCACACGCTTCGGGTCAGGTTCATTCCAGGCGGCGAGCATGTGATCCAGCGAATCGGGATAGGTCATAGCTCGGTCCTCTGCGGGGCGAAGTCTTCCCACCGGGGGTTGGTTTTGGCTCGTTGGCGGCGAGGCTCGGTCGCAGGTTCGCTCCGATCTTGCTCGGGTCGCAGAATCGCGGCCGCCAACGCTGTGGTGATCGGCACGGCGGCGACGAGCCCGATCGAACCACACAGTGTCCGGACGATCTCAACCGCGATCAACTCGCTGTTGGCGACCATAGAAAGCGATTGGTCCGAGATTGCGAACAGTAGGAGGAGCGGCATGCTGGCTCCGGCGTAGGCCAGGAGCAGGGTGTTGACCGTGGAGGCGATGTGATCTCGACCCACCCGGATTCCCGATGCGAAGAGTTCGGTCGTTGGCAGCCTCGGACTGCGATGTCTGAGTTCGGCGACGGTCGCGACCTGGGTCACGGTCACGTCATCGAGGGCACCGAGGGCTCCAATGATGGCTCCGCCCAACAGCAGCCCGCTGAGGTTCAGGTCTTCGGTGATGGCCGGCAGGATCAGTGCTTCCTCGGTAGCAACACCGGTAAACCGGGCGAGCTCGAAGAAGACCCACGACAATGCGAGCGTCAGGCCTAGCGCTGACATCGTCCCCGCTAGTGCGACGGTCGTCGTCGGCGTGAATCCGTGGGTGAGATACAGGCTGACAAATGCGATGGCAGCGGCGGCGATAACCGCCACCAGCAGCGGATCGTTCCCATCCAGCACCGATGGCGCTACGAAGCCGACCAGCACCAGCAGCGTGGTGGCCATGGCCAGCAATGCGAGCGCTCCGCGGAATCGTCCCAGGGCGATGACCACCACTGCGAATAACCCGGTGAGCCACAGGAGGGGCGTGCGGCGGTCCTGATCGGCGAAGAAGTAGAAGTCGGTCGACTCCTCGTAGCCGAGCACGGCTTGGTCCCCAAGCGCAAGGTCGGGTAGTCGTGGATCGAACTCGAGGTTGATCTCGGGGAGGGTGACCATCGATCCAACGCCCGCGCCCTCGAGTAGTTCAAACGTGAAGGTGCGGCATTCTTGTGGGTTGTCGGGCGTGGAGTAGCTACACGGCCCGTCGACGACTTCCTGGAGGGTGGCGGTGAGCCGCTGGGTCACGAGACCGATCTCGTCGGCGTTGGCGATCGCGGCGTCGCGCCCCTGGCCCGTCGGCCACAGTGCGACTACGCCGACCAGGGTTGCCAGGGCGGCGACTACGACGCCGGCCACGACAAGGCGCAGCACCGGGTCGCCGACCCAATCGACCCATCCGCCGGTGAGTCCGTGCGAATGACTGTGGCTGTGATGGTGCGGGGAGTCGGCCATGACGCACACGACCCTATGCCGTCGGCGGGTGCCTCGCGCACGATCCTGTGGACTCCGGAGCGCACTGTGCTACACCCTCAGCATGCGAGAGATGACGCAAGCCGAAGTCGCTGCATTCCTTCTTGAAGGCACTCGAACCGGCAAGCTCGCATGGGTGGGCAAGGACGGACGGCCCCACGTGGCCCCGATCTGGTTCACTCTCGACGGCGACGACCTGATCTTCAATACCCACGAGTCATCCGGCAAGGCCAAGGCTCTGCGGCGCGAAGGACGGGCCAGTCTCGTCGTCGATGATCAGACGCCGCCCTACTCATTCGTCAAGGTCGACGGAGCGATCACTTTCGACGACGATCTCAAGCGGGTGAGGGAGGCGGCGACCAAGATCGGCGGTCGCTACATGGGGGCCGATCGGGCTGAAGAATTCGGGAATCGAAACGGAGTCGCCGGCGAGCTCCTCGTCCGCCTGACTCCCGATCGGATTTCGGCACGGGCAGAAGTCAGCGACTGAGCCAGCCCTCGATTCCGGCGTTCGGGAAGGACTCGACGACTATTCGCTCGCCGCATCGCCGCGAGCGGTGCCGCCCCCGATTGACACTGTGGCTCGGCTGGTCGACGCTTAGCGTCGAGTTGATTTCGAGGCCTCCGAGGAGAGTTCAATGAGCACGCACCCATCTCTTGTCGACAAGGTGGTTCTGGTGACCGGTGCCGGCCACGGCATCGGCCGCGCAATCGCCGAGCGCTTCGCCTCGGTCGGCGCCAAGGTTGCGGTCAACGACGTGAACTCGGATCGGGCTGACGCAGTCATCGCCGCCATCAGCGGAGCTGGCGGCGAAGCCATGACGGCCGTCGCCGACGTATCGAACTCAGACTCGGTGCGGTCGATGATCGACCTCATCATGGACGCCCACGGCCGAATCGATGTTGTCGTCAACAACGCCGGGCTGGTCGAGCCCATGCTGCATTTTTTCGAAGCCGACGAGGCATGGTGGCGCCGGATCATCGATGTGAACCTCACCGGTCACTTCCTCGTCTCTCACCCGGCGGCGCGAATCATGGCCAAGCAGGGCGGGGGCTGCATCATCAACATGAGCTCAGGGGGTGCCACCCGAGCTCATCGTGCCTTTACCGCCTACGACGCAACCAAGGGCGGAATCGAAGCTCTCACCCGGGCCATGGCGCTGGATCTCGGCCCCTACAACATCAGGGTCAACGCACTGATGCCCGGCTCAATCGATACCCACGGCCTCGACCTCGAGCAACGAACGCTGCGGGGTGAGAACGTTCCGCTGGGCCGAATCGGTGAGCCGATGGACATGACCGGCGGGGCGCTGTTCCTCGCCTCCACCGATGCGTCCTACATCACCGGAGACGTCCTTCGGATCGACGGCGGGATGCTGGCCCAACAGCGGTCGGCGACCGTCGACATCAAACCACCGCGCGATTTCCCCAAGCTGGAGGACCTGTGATGGGCCTCGCGGCGATCACCGATCGCCCAGCATCGAACAGATACGACGTGGTGATCGTCGGGGGCGCCATCATCGGGTCGTCGATCGCCTGGTTCCTCGCTCACCACCTCGACTTCGACGGCACCGTGCTGGTGGTCGAACGCGACATGAGCTACAAGGACTCCTCGACGACCCACACGAACAGCTGCATGCGCCAGCAGTTCTCAAACCCGCTGAACATCGAGATCAGCCGCTTCGCCGCCGACTTCGTCCGTGACTTTCGGGGATACATGGGCGACGACCCAGAAGTACCTGAGATCTACGTGAACCACTATGGCTATATGTTCCTAGCCGGCGATGAGAGCTTCGCCGAGACCCTTCGCACCAACCAGAACGTGCAGGCCGAACATGGTGCTGGAACTCGCATCTGGTCGCCCGACGAGATCAAGGCCGAGTATCCGTTCTACAACGTCGACGACATTGTGTGCGGAAGCCACAACCTCATCGACGAGGGCTATTTCGATTCCGGCACGATGTTCGATTGGTGGCGCCGCAAGGCCCGTGAACACGGTGTCGAATACACAAGGGGAGAGGTCGTCGGGATTGATCGCCGGGGTGACACGATCACCGGGGTCACCCTTGCCTCAGGCGACACCCTGGGCTGTGGAACCGTCGTCAACGCGGCAGGACCTCGGGCATCACTTGTGGCAGGGATGGCGGGACTTCAACTGCCGGTGGAGCCTCGCAAGCGGTTCACGTTCATGTTCGATGCCGCCGAGCCACTCGAACGCGACCTGCCACTCACCATCGACCCGACGGGAGTTCATGTACGGACCGATGGTTCTTCGTACATGGCGGGATGTGGCCCGGATCACGATCCACCGGTCGATCCCGGTGACTTCGAGATGGAGCATGACATCTTCGAGGACAAAGTGTGGCCGGCGCTGGCCCACCGGATCCCGGCCTTCGAACGCATCAAGGTCACGACGAAGTGGGTAGGTCACTACGCCCACAATCGCCTCGATCACAACGTGATCGTTGGTCCGCACACGGAGGTGTCGAATTTCCTCTTCGCCAACGGCTTCAGCGGCCATGGCCTTCAGCAGTCGCCGGCCGTTGGCCGTGGCGTCGCCGAACTCATCGCCCACGGTGCCTACAGGAGCCTGGATCTCTCACCCCTGGGCTATCAGCGGATCGTTGACAACCAGCCCTTCATTGAGACAGCCATCATCTGAGCAGGGCCCATCGCTGGTGACATTGGCCCCTAGGTGGCCGAACCGCATCCCATCAGAGTCGAGGAGATCACCGAGAGGCAAACGAACATAAGGACACACGAACATGGCCAGCTACCTGGGACTGATCAAGATGTCGAGTGAGGAGGCGAAGCGAGTTGTGCGGGATGGCCCAACGTCTCGGCGCGACCAGCTCGCCCGCCTCGTTCAGGAAGCTGACGGTACGTTGCGCGATGCGTGGTACACCAACGTCGGCGACTGGGACTTCATCTGCATCGTCGAGATGGCCGACGCATCCCCCGTGACCGGGGCTGCTGCCACGCTCGCCCGCCGAGCGGCTGGTCTGACATCGAGCGAACGGTGGATCGAACTGGCTGACATCGACGACGTAGCCGAAGCCCTAGAGCAGATGTCGAGCAACTAGAAACAGTTCACCCCATGGGAACCAGACCGGCAACGGCTGGCGTCACAGTCAGTATGAACATCCGCAGCGCAACCTCAGTCCTCCTGGCCCTGCTGTCGTTCGCAGGTTTCAGCTGCGGATCGACGGCGGATCGTTCCGAATTACAGACCGAGGTGATCCTGTACGACTCGGGATCGGAAGTGTCCATGCACGTCGGCCTCACGCAACTGCAGCTGACCGAGACCGGCTTCCTCGAACTGGAGTCGATCGGGGACGGCCGTTGCCCGCCCGACGTCAACTGCATCTGGGAAGGCGAAGTGGTTGGCTTCTTCCGAGTCGGGTCGCTAGAAGAGATGAGTCTGCTGATCCAGACCGACGGGATCATTCAAGGCTTCGCCGATGGCAAGACAGGTGCAGTGCACAGCCTCAGCGGCACACCCCAGGCGATCTTCGAGCTCGACGGCGTTCGCTACGAGCTGGTCCCGAGCGGTTTGATCGTCGACGGGCCTGACCTGGTCGGTCTCGAGATCGTCGTGACCACACTCTGAGCGTGTCTACTCGATCGAGGCAAGGACGGTGGCGGCCAGCGCCATGCGGTGATCTCTGTTCCATGGTGGTCCGAGCGTGCGGCGCGGCCCGCGCAAGACCTCTTCGGCTCGCGGGCCGAGCAGTTCTGATGCTCTCCCTTCTGCGGTCGCACCGTCGAAGCGATGGACTACCCAGCCCCTTCGCTGAGCGGCGTCGGCCATTAGCTGGCGGTACATCACCGAGTCGGCTTGGCTGTCGAACGGCGGCTTGCGCAGTTCGGCGATTCCGCTTGGAAACCCTTCCGGCCACGCTCGCAGCGAGATCGACCGAACCGGCGCCGCAAGCGAGTGAGCCAGTTCGTTGAATGCCGTTTCGATCGACCCTTCGACCGACGATCTGACCTCAGCGACGAGCTCGGCGAGTTCGTCATCACTCAGGAGCTTCCCCGACGAGTGCATGTCATACGCTCCGCCCTCATGGTGGATCGGCGCAGTCGGATGGCCCGGCTCGATCAGTTCGATTCGTCTGCGGTCGACCACGCGATGTTCATCGGTAGCGGTGACTGCAACGGCCCAGCCGTAGTGGTGCGCAATTCCCAGCCGCATACCCCAAGCGTAGAATCGGACGAAGGCCTCCGAAGTCGATGAGTGGTTCGTCGAGTACGACAACCCGTTGGCTGAAGTCGTTCAGTCCGGGTCGAAACCCGAGCAGCTCTTGTCAGCAAACGTCCGTTCAGTAAGGATCTCCACGATGGCTGCCACGCGAACCCCGATCGAGCGGACGAGAGGGTACGACCCCGAACCGATGGACGTACCGCCGCTGTTTCAGTCGCCGGCCCGACCGCTGGCGATGCTGCGCTGGCTCATCACCTCGTTCATGTGGCCGCAGTCGATCCTGTGGATCGGGATCGCAGCGGTGACCTATCACCTCTTCA
>JABDJU010000033.1 GCA_013003325.1 Acidimicrobiales bacterium | reverse complement strand
TCAAAATATCGGCTCCAACGAAGTTGTTCACCTGAGTGATGAACGCGTTCACGATTGGGATGGCACTTTGACTCTGGCCGCGATCGAGCTGTCGCTGCGCCGATTCCAGGTGGCGAGTCAATGCATTCGCTTGACCCTGGTTGAGTGCGCCGTCGGCCTTTAGACCGGCCACCTCGTCAACCAGCGCCGCGAAAATGCTGGCGATGTCTGCATCGAGGTCGAGACCGACAAGAACCGGATCGTGATCCGAAGCCCGAAAGGCGTCCTCAGCAAAGATGGCATCCTGACCGTCCGATTTGAAGCTCGTGTCGTAATCGAGAAGATCGGGCTCATCGGCATTGATCTGCCACACGCTGGTACCGGTCACCTGCGATGCCAACGAATCGTTGGCAAGGGCGTGATCGAGATATCCGAGCTGGCCGCTGAACAAGAACGAGTAGGCGAATTCGCCACCGAACTGCGCGACCAGATCGGTGTAGCTCGCATCGGTGAGTGCGGTGATCGGGTCCTCTTTGTCGTAGGCATTGAGATCACCGACGATGAGTATGTCGCTCTGACCGCTATTGGTAGGGTCGCTTGCGAGCCAGTTGGCGAGCGCAACGGCGGCATCGGTGCGCACACCGTTGCAGTTGCCCTGACCGTTTGGATCGGTGGGATCGCCAACATCCGCGCACGACGAACCCTTCGACTTGAGGTGGTTAACAGCCACGGTTACCACACCTCCCCCGCTGCGATCGAGGAAGCTCTGGGCCAGCACCGGACGGTTCTTGGTGTCATCGAAGCTGGGATCGACACTGCTGTCGAGGATGGCGAAATTACCGAGGGGCAGCGCTGCGGCCGGACGGTAGATGAAGCCAACCTTGATAGCGTCCGTGCCGATCGTACCCGTGTCGATGTAGTCGTAGCTGCCGGCGCCGAAAATATCGTTCAGCCCGGCGACGATGTCGGCCAGAGGCGAAACGCCGGTGGAGTTCTCCATCTCTATGAGACCAACGACATCGGCGTCGAGACCGGCGAGGGCTTCGAGGATCTTGGCACGCTGACGGTCGAACTCCTCGGCGTTGTCGGCGCCACGGCAGCCCTGGGTCCCGTCTGGCCCGCAAGTATTGCGCGAAGCGCCCTCGTCAAGCGTCAAGAAGTAGTTGAGCACGTTGAAACTGGCGACCTCGAGACTGCCGCCGACCGGCTGAGGTGCAGGCGGACGATCGTTCACCGCGGTGTAGTTCGCGGCATCGGTCGGCTGTATTCGGTAGAGACCAAAGGTGTTTGAGACCACTCCGACCGTGTCGGTAACGAGATCGCCGCCGCGGAAGCGGTTGCTCAGGCTGAACGGATCACCGTTCGGGTGACGCGTGACCTCGGGATTCTGTACGGTGAGGCCATCGTCGAGCGTGATTACGCTGCGAGCGTTGAGATCGGCCAATGCGATCGCTTCGGCACTTCCGGGAGCGAACACGCCGGTCGGCTGGAACAGGCGGTCCGGGGCAAGCACGATCTCGACGAAGCGGTCGTAGTTGAAGTACTCGACGATGGTCAGCGACTGCGGAAGACGCACCAGCATGCCCTCAAACGCCTCGGGCGCATCGGTGGCTGCAAACGGCAGGGTGACGTCCGTAGCCGCAGGCAATGGGGCCGAACCCGTTACCACAACGACCGGGTTTGTGAGTTGGGTCTCGAGCGACGACCCTCCCGAAGTCGAGAATTCGGCGACGGTGGCGGTGACCTCGACGAGATCGCCCACTGCGACGTCGACGAGAGGGTCGCTTCCTTCAAACACGAAGATGCCTTCCGAAGTGAGGCTGTCACCGTCGGCTTGGACATCCTCCTCCTGGATGAAGAAGCCGTTGAGATCGCCGTCACTGCCGACATCGTCCTGGAAGTCGCCCACGACGACGCCCTCGACGATTACCTCGACCCCTACCAGCGGGCTGGTGGCGCCAGTGCCCTGGATCTCGTGGATCAGGACGGGCACGGCCGGACTCGGCGGGCTGCAATCATTCGTCGCACCCGGGGTGCCGAGATCGCCGGCACCGAAGAGTGTTCCGGCGGTGCACCAGTTGGCGCCAACATTGTTATCGAGTGTCGGATCGCTGAGAGACATCGAGGCGCCGTTCGGATCGGGAAAGGTGACACCGTTGTCCCACTCGACCCGGTCGATTTCAATGGAGACGCCATCGGTCAGCACGAGCTCGTCGGCGCCATTGGCGAGGAAGAAGGAAGTGCCGTAATTATAACCGACAGTCACCCCGCCATTGGTCCCCGAGTCGCTGTTATTGCCCAGAACGAGGTAGCCGTCTGCCGGCACCAGCAAGGGGCCGCCGTTATTGATGACGTGTGAATCGAAGTCGTTGTCGGCGATTGTCCAACCATCGATGTCGATTGCGTTGCTCGTCGAGTTGTACAGTTCGAACCATTCACCGTTGCTGTCGGACACGGCGGACGGGTTCTGCATGATCTCATTGATGACGATCGCACCGTGTGCGTCCGCAGAAGCACCGATCGCAGGTATCAGCGTCAGCGCCATAGCCATCGAAACAAACAGCGCGATAATTCGCCTTCGAGCACTCATCGAGGTTCCTCCCGGTCAATGAGGGCACATAGTGCGACCCTCCCTTACTCCGCGCCCAACCCTAATACCACTAAGGGTGGGTGTGGGGCATTGTCAGCGGTAACACTGACAATGCGTTACGAGCTCGTGTCCCCGAACAGGGCTGACATGCCCAGGAGGTTCTGGACCATGTCGGCGAACATGCCAAGGGAGTCGAAGAGGGTTTCGTTGGCCTGGTCTTTGTCGAGGTGGGTGAGAAGCTCGGCTCCCAGGAACATCGATGAGATGGCATATGCCAGGTCCTCGGTCGGGAACTGGCCGGCCAGCGGGCTGCCTTCGAGAACTGCTGTCACCGACTCGTTGACGACGTCGATCCAGGGCTGGAACTCGTCGCGAAGTCGCTTGCCCATCTCGTCGTTGCCTGCAGCACCTGCCATGAGCTGGGTGAGAACCGTGAGGTTGCCCTCATTCATGTCCTCGTGATGAAGCTCGGAACCGATCGCGACCAGCTCGGGAAGGGTCTTCAGGCCTTTGAGCCGTTCTCGATACCGCTCAATCCGCTGTTGACTGGTGTAGCTGATGGCGGCCATCAGCACTTCGTCGATCGATCCGAAGTGATAGAAGATGAGCGCCTGATTGAAGTCACCGGCCCGGGCGATGGCGCGAGCGCTGGCCCCGGTGATACCTTCGGTCTTGAGCGTCTCGATTGCCGCCAGGACAATGCGTTCCTTGGTATCCATCGACTTGTCCTGTTCATCCGAGAACACGGCCGTCATGTGGCCGGCGTGCAGTCTGCGCACTTCGGTGGTCCAAGTATGGCCCCGATCGCCATGCGATGGGTGGATACCCGCTTGAAGAACCCGCCCGCCAACCCTGCCAGGACCGGGCTGGACAGACGTTCCGCCCACGGCCGCCACTTCCTCAATGCCCAGAGGCACACGAGGTAGGCGTCCGGCGATCCCCACCACATCCGTCCATCGTCGGCAACGACGACCATGTCGTCACCGAGCCTGCCGAAGTCTCCGAACTGATCGATGGCGGCCGGGGATCCGGCCGCCATGACCTCGATGGGGATGTACCCGGGCTGGTGTGTCAGCCACAATGCAGAGCGACGGCACAGGTTGCAATGGGGGTCATACAACACCGTGATCGACGCCGGGCTCGTCATGCTTCGACGTGCGGTTCGAGTACGCCTCGATGCAGCACGGGGGGTGCGGCGGTTTCGAGCTCCTTGCGGCTCCGGATTCGCCAGAACACGAACATGTTGACGAAGTGGATCACGCCCAGGCTCACCAGCAAGATGCCGAGCTTGCTGATCAACAGCTCGCTCGCCTCCACCGGCGACGACGGCCGCTCCCCTGGCAGCAGCAACAGCGCGTATCCCAGGTTCAGCATGTAGAACCCGGTCACGAGCATCCGGTTGAGCGCCTGTGCCAGCTCCTTGCGACGGCTGAACACGTCCATGAGGAACGTCTCGCCGTTCTTGTACAGGGTCTTGGCGAGCCAGACCACCAGATAGATCGCCACGACTCCGTAGAGGACGTAGACGATGAGTAGTTGTGTTGTCGCTTCCATTGCGACTGCTTTCGTTTTCGTTTGGAACAAGTGCTTTGGCCGTTGGACCATGTGCGATGGGATTGGGGGACGGCGCGGTCTTTCGAGGTTCTTCGGGGAAATCCCAGTCATCATCGACCGCGAAGACAGCTTCACGCTTCAGCTTTCGATCGACCCGACGCGCCCCACCGATCGCAGACCAGGTCGCCAGCATCAAGTACGAGATCAGAGCGACGAGCCCAAGCGAAGGCTCGGCGAAATAGAGCCACAATCCGAGGAACCAAAACCAGCCGCCGACGATGGTGGCTGTAACCGCGGTCTGCTTCGGGTTCCTACGGTTCAAGAGTGCCACGAACGCAAATACCGGCAGGCCGAACATGATGGCGACCGGGGGCCCGAAGATTGCACCGAAGAACGGGGCTGCGATGGCCGACGCGACATCGCCATTCACGACCATCAGCCCAATCAGGAACAAAGTGCCCGACACGGCTCCCCGCCACAGAGCCTCTATCAACCACTTGAAGAAGGTCCTGGTTCTGGGCTTCTGTCTTATGATCCGGGTTTGAGCGTTCGGTTTAAGCATTTGCTTTAATCGTATGCTCAATTACTTCACCTGTCAACC
>JABDJU010000031.1 GCA_013003325.1 Acidimicrobiales bacterium | reverse complement strand
GCATGGTGTCGCGCTCTACGGCCTACCGCCGAGCGACGCCCTCACCGGGCGGGTGGAGCTGCGACCGGCGATGAAGCTATGGACGACGGTCAGCCTCGTCAAGCGACTCCGCGCCGGGGAACGGCTTTCCTATGGTCTCAGAACCACACTGGGGCGCGACGCAACGATCGCCACGCTGCCCATCGGCTATGCGGATGGGGTGCCCCGACGATGGTGGGAGCCGGGCGAGGTCTTGATCCACGGTGAGAAGTGCAAGATCGTCGGGGTGGTGACGATGGATCAGCTCATGGTCGACGTCGGCGATCTGCCCGTGCAGGCTGGGGACGAGGCGGTGCTGATCGGGTCCCAGGGCGCCCAGGAAATCAGCGCGACGGATCTGGCGGCGGCGCTGGACACGATCAACTATGAGATCACCTGCGGAATCGGCTCACGCGTGGAACGTGTTCAGGCCTCGGCCGATCAGCGATAGCCGGAGAAGCTCCGAAGCCTCAGGCTGTTGCTCACGACGAACACCGAACTCAGCCCCATCGCACCGGCGGCGATCATGGGGTTGAGGATGCCGAGGGCAGCGAGGGGGATCGCGGCGGTGTTGTAGGCAAAGGCCCAGAACAGGTTGCCCTTGATGGTTGCCAGCGTGCGGCGGGACAGCGAAATGGCGTCGGCCACCGCCCGTAGGTCGCCCGACACGATGGTCAGGTCCGAGGCTTCCATGGCGACGTCGGTGCCGGTTCCGACCGCAATGCCCAGGTCGGCCTGGGCCAATGCCGGGGCGTCATTGATGCCGTCGCCGACCATGGCCACCCGGCGGCCGCCGGCTTGGAGGCGCTGGATCTCCAACACCTTGTCCTCGGGCATCACCTCGGAGATCACCCGGTCGGCCGACACCAGCGCGCCGACATGTTCGGCGGTGCGGCGGTTGTCGCCGGTGAGCAGCGTGACTTCGAGGCCCTGCTCGTGGAAGGCCTCGATGGCCTCGGCCGAGGTGGAACGAATGGTGTCGCCGACGACGAGCACACCTTCAGCGATCCCGCGACGGCCGGCAAACACCGCGGTCGAACCGGCGGCTTCGGCCGCGGCAGCGGCTGACTCGACATCGTCGGGAACCGAATCGAACAGCGACCGACGGCCGACTCGAACCGGTTGGCCCCCGACGGTGCCTGACACGCCCTTGCCGGGGTGGTTGAGGAACACGTCAGCTCGGCGTAGCGGGACGGGTGCGCCGGCCACGATCGCCGCCGCGATCGGGTGCTCAGAACGAGCTTCGAGGGCCGCCGCCAGTTGCAGCAGTCCGTCGGGATCGCCGCTCGGAACGATCACCTTGGCCAGCTCCATCCTCCCCTCGGTCACCGTGCCGGTCTTGTCGAGGACGATGGCGTCGACCCGGCGGGTGTCTTCGAGCACTTCGCCGCCCTTGATGAGCACGCCCATTTGAGCGCCGCGGCCCGTGCCGACCATGATGGCCAGCGGGGTCGCCAATCCGAGGGCACATGGACAGGCGATGATGAGGACGGCGACCGCGGCGGTGAACGCGTCGTTGGCGTCGGACCCGAGCAGGAGCCAGGCGACGAGGGTGATCAGTGCCACGGTGATGGCGACGGGAACAAAGACCGACGCAACCCGGTCGGCCAGCCGTTGAACGTCGGCGGTGCCGCCCTGGGCCTCATCGACCATCCGGATGATCTGCGAAAGCACGGTGTCCGCCCCAACCCGGGTCGCCTCCACGGTGAGTGACCCGTTGGCGTTGATCGTGGCTCCGACCACCTCATCACCCGGGACCTTGTCGACCGGAATCGGTTCGCCACTGATCATCGACTCGTCGACCGCGCTGCGACCCTCGACGACCACCCCATCGGTGGCCACCTTTTCGCCGGGACGCACCAGGAATCTGTCTCCTCGCCGAAGCTGCTCGATGTCGATCTCGGCTCCGTTCTCGAGCACGACGGTGCTGACCCCGAGGTCGGCCAGGGCGCGGATGGCATCTCCGGTTCGACGCTTGGCTTTGGTTTCGAACCACTTCCCGAGGAGGATGAGCGTCACGATCACCGCGCCGGTTTCGAAGTAGATGTGGCCTCCGTCGATATCGGCAACCAGCACTACCGCCGACCACGCCCACGCCGCGGTCGAGCCCATCGAGACCAGGGTGTCCATCGTGGTGCTGCCATGCCGCAGGTTCAGTAGGGCGGCCCGGTGAAAGGTCCAGCCCGACCAGAAGATGACCGGGGTGGCAAGCGCGGCCACCACCCATTCCCAGCCGCTGAACCGCAGCGTCGGGATCATCCCGATCAGCATCGCCGGGACGGCCAGCACCGCAGCGATGCGCAGCCGAGTGAAGAGGTCGGCCTCGCGGTCGGCGTCGACGTCTTCGGATGTGGTTTCCGGCGGTGCGACCCCGTACCCGATCGATTCGATCGCTCGGCTGAGCTGATCGAGATCGGCGCGGTGGAAGACCGTGGCCTTGCCGGTTGCGAAGTTGACCGACGCTTCTTCGACCCCCTCAACGTCGTTCAGTTTGTTGGCGACCCGGTTGGCGCAAGCGGCGCAGGTCATTCCGGTGACGGTCAGATCGACCCGCTCGGCGGTTGCTTCCATGGCACCCATTGTAAAGGTTCCAGTCAGCTAGAAGGTCAACGGTGTAGAGGTGACTGTTGTCGCCGAAGTGCCTCAGCTGTCGATGATCTGGCAGCGATTGGGATCGGTGCAGTCGGCCGGGTCGAGCGTCCTGGCTCGGGCGGTCAACTCGGCCAGCGCCTTCCGGGCTGCGGTCAACCGTTCGATCTGCTGATCGATGTCGTGGAGGTGGCGCTCGAGCAGGGCGGTGGTGTGCTCACACGACCTCTCGCCGGCCCCTTTGAGCTCCAGTACCGATGCGATTTCGGCCAGGGTGAGCCCCGACGCCTGGGCATCGCGGATGAACCCGAGCCGTTCGACCGCTTCGGCGGGGTAGTCCCGATAGCCGCCTCCGGTGCGTGCGGGCTCGGGGAGGATGCCGATCGACTCGTAGTACCTGATCGTCTTGGTGCTCACGCCGCCCCGGTCTGCCAGCTCACCGATCCGCATAGGGCAGAGGGTACTCACCTACTCTCCGACCGGTGGAGGTCGTTGTCGCCGAGCCGTGGTCTGGCGGGTCCCATGGTGTCTGGGCTGCCGGGCTGGCCGAACACAGCCGCCACGACATCGAGGTGATCGGGCTGCCCGACCGAGCGTGGCGTTGGCGGCTGCGGGCGTCGGCACCCTGGTTCGCCGAGCAGATCAACCGTCGGCAATCCGCTGAGCCGGTGATCGCCAGCAGCCTGCTCGATGTTGCCGTGTTGCGTGGCCTGCTCCACCGCAGCGTCCCGCTGGTGCTCTACCTGCACGAGACCCAGGGTGCCTATCCGACGGACTCGGGCCGGTGGGATGTTGAATCGATGGCCACCAATTGGCGTTCGATGCTCGCCGCCGACCAGCTGTGGTTCAACAGCCGATTCCACCAGCTCACCACCCTGGCTCAAGTCGAGCGGTTCGAGCGAGAGATGCCGGCCGATCAACGCATCATCGTTTCCGACCGGCTCCAGCGGAAGTCGACGGTGGTCTATCCCGGTGTCGATCTGAGCTGGGCCGAGCCGATGTCGACGCGGGACGGCCCGCCGGTAATCCTGTGGCCCCACCGATGGGACAGCGACAAGAACCCGAAGTCTTCGCCCGGGCGTTGGATCGCCTCGCCGAACGGGGGCTCGACTTTCGCCTCGTGCTCGCCGGCCAGGATGCGGTCGAACCGAGTTCTATCAGGGCCGACATCCGTCTTCGGCATGGCGATCGGGTGCTGGCGGCGGGACCTTTTGACGTTGACTCCTACCGGAACTGGGTTCGACGCAGCGACATCGTCGCCAGCTGCACTTCGCACGAGTTCTTCGGTATTGCCGTCGTCGAGGCGCTGGCGGCAGGGTGTCGACCGGTGTTGCCCGACGGGTTCAGCTACCCGGAAATCGTTCCTTCCGGGGTGGACCTCTATGAACCGGGCCGGTTCGGCTCGGCGCTGGCCGATGCCGTCATCAGGTTCGCCGATGGATTTGACCCGATCGACGTCCGCCGGTTCGGCTGGTCGGTGCGCATCGACGAGTACGACTCGCTGATCGATGGGCTGTCGGCCGGCTGATCCGGTCAGCTCCACACGGCTGCCGACGATCCCAACCTCTGCGGTCCGTGAGCCCATCGTCCGGCGAACGGGCGGACCAATTCGACCCGTCCGAAGTCGCTGTCGGTCGTCTGGAGCTGATCGGCGGTCGGGATGATCGATCCTGGCGTGAACGGGGTCGGACCCCCCAACTCCAACAACCAGTTCCTGGTCCGGAGCAGCGAAAGTCGGGTCAGGCTCGTCCGTCCCTCGGCCCGGAATCGGTGCACGGCGCGGATGGCGGCGGCGGCTGCGAAGTAGCCGGTGGCGTAGTCGAGCGATTGCACGGGCAGGTGTACAGGGGTTTCGCTGTTGCTCATCTCGGCGCCGGCAAGAGCGATTCCGGTGGTGGTCTGGACGATCGAATCGAACCCCCGACGCATCGCCCAAGGGCCGGTCCAGTCGAAGGCGCTGATCTGCACCACCGACGTCCGTGACGAGATGGCGGCGATGTCGGACGCACCGAATCCATGCTGTTCGAGCGCGCCCGGCCGGAACGCATCGATCACCACGTCGGCTTCCCCAACTAGCCCGGCGAAGGTTTCACGCCCATCGGCGGTCCGCAGGTCGAGGTGGGTGTTCCGTTTTCCGGTGCCGGTGGCGATCACGCAGGTCTCAACTGTCGGGAGGTGCTCGGCCCCGATCCGCAGCACTGCTGCCCCGAGGTTGGCCAGCGCCTGGCCCGCGGCCGGACCGGCCAGCACCCGGGAGCAGTCGAGCACTTTGAGCCCGGAAAGGGGTAGGTCATGAGCGCCCGGAGTCGCGTTCGAAGCGTTCCCTTCTGCGAGCGTCGTGATCTCGATCAAGGGGAGATCAGCGGTGGCGACCGCATGAGGGTGTTCGGCCCACTCATCGAGGGTGCGATACATCGCTCCGATCATTCCGTCGGCGATCAGCGCCGATTCCAGTTCGGCGGCCTCCCATCCGGCGATGGCTCGTTCGAACGCCAGGCGTTCCTGCGGTACCCCAAGTCGGCGGGCAGCCCCGGCGGCATGGTGAGGGAAATTGCAGTGAAGCTGGACGAAGCGATCATCGGCAGTTCGGTAGAATCCCGACAGGCTGGCCCACTTCGGCAGTGGCTCCCCCTCGACACGCGCATGAGTGGTGAACGACGCTAGCGCCAGCGACTGATCGAGGCGTGCAATCGGTTCACCCGCTAGCTCTGCGACGGATGCGAGCACCGCGGCGACGGACGTGCTTGCCGCCAACCCGGTCCGGAACGCCGAGTGATCATCGACCGCGTCGGTGGCCGTAAACGTCGGCGCTGCGGAGTCACCAGTCGTGTTCCAGAAGGGTTCTAGGGCTGCTCGTATCTCTTCGGCGGTCGCCATCGCACCCACCTTAGGATTGCACCGGAAGGACCTCGCTATCTAGCCGCTGAGCGCCCACGGTTCTGCGCCGGTTCGTCTCGGTCAGGTTTGCGGTGGGTCCAGATGGGTAGACCTATTGCATGGCAGTTCCAGAACCGAAGACGAAAAAAGCCGACAACGCCGAGAAGGTGCCTTCGGAGACCGGCTCCGACGTCGGCGACGACAACCGTGATCTTGCCGAACTCATAGAGGACCCGGCCCATCGTCACGACGACAATGGAAGTAAGAGAAACGAACCACAATCGTCGTGATGGGCCCAACAAGCCACTTCTGAAGACCCAGCCCGTGGAGGACCCATGTCAAACATTCCGATCCCGCAACCACACCCCGACTCGCCTACACCGAAAGAGTCGTCGGCCGATGATCCCGACGATGTCCTCGACGTCGACGACGACGGGGACGCTTCGCTCGACCCGCTCGAGGTATCGCCTGAGGAAGTGATGGGCAGGGACGACCATTCCTAAGCCGTCAGGACGATGCAGACATCGTCATGTCGGACACCACCGTCTAGATAACGAGAGGACCCACCTATGGGAGCACAACAGAGCGACACACATGGCGTGCCGCAGAACACCGACGCACCTGACAAGGAGCTTGAACCCGGCGGCTCCGCTGATCCGGTGGAAGACCCCAAAGAGCCCGGTGCGACGGCGGCGATGAAACATCCGCCAGCCGAACAAGGTTGAGTCAGCCCAGTGTGCCGGTGTTGGCACCGCAGACAATGATGCCGACCCGTTTCTCATGCGTGTCGAAACGGCCGCTCAATAACGCAGCCACAGCAACTGCCGCAGAGGGCTCGACCAAGAGGCGGAACTCATCCCACATCCACTGACGCGCCGCGAGCGTGGCCTCGTCGGTCACCGTAATGCTCGTTGGTGTTGCTGCGCCCAGAACGCCCCAGGCGAGCTCGCCGATGCTGGTGGCGCCCAGCGCGTCAGCGGCGATGCCGGATACCTCCACTTCCACCCGATGCCCGGCCGCGACTGACGCAGAGAAGGCATTGGTGGTCTCGGTCTCACAGATCACGAGTTCTGTGCGGCCGTCGAACCATGCGGCCGTTCCGGCCGCGAGGCCACCTCCGCCACACGACACGAAGACGGTGTCGATCGGCCCGGCATCCTGTTCCATCTCCATGGCACAGGTTCCAGCTCCCATCACCACGTCGGGCGATTCGTAGGCATGAACGCTGAACCCGCCCCGGGACGCGACGAACTGCTCGCTCGCGGCCAGGGACTCCGAATACACGCTGCCGACCTGGTGCACGATGGCGCCATAGGACCGCAAGCGTTCGACCTTGGTCGGCGCCGAGATCGTGGGCACGAAGATGTGAGCCGGCACCCCGAGCTCCCGAGCCGCCCATGCGACCGCCGCCCCGTGGTTGCCGCCCGATGCGGCGACGACGCCGTCGTCTCCGACCTCCCCGCGATCGATGCCCTGCAGCAAGGCGTGGGTTGCTCCGCGCGCCTTGAATGTGCCGCTGTGCTGGAGCAGCTCCAACTTGTAGACCACGCCGCGGTCTTCCAGCACAGGGGTGCGGCGCAGGCGAGGCTGAATCCGGCCGGCGGCCGCCTCGACATCGGCTGGCCGGATCGGAATCGATGGGCCAGATATCTCGCTGGGTGGGGTCATTGTCAAGGCAGACTAACTGGGTCGTGTCCTCCGTTGTGCTTGCATCCCTGCTGTCCGAGTCGCCCGATCACACCCGCCGCCTGGCGGCTCGCTTGGCCGAACGGCTCGAGTCCGGCGATCTCGTGGTTCTCGCCGGTGAGCTTGGAGCGGGCAAGACCCAGTTCGCCAAGGGCGTGGCCCAGGGCCTCGGGGTGGTCGAGCACGTGACCAGCCCCACCTTTGCGCTCCATCAGCAATACTCGGGAAGGGAACCGCTCCATCACCTGGACGTGTATCGACTCGACGACCTGGCCGAGACCCTCGACCTCGATCTGCCCGAGCTGATCGACAGCGGCGTGACGATCATCGAGTGGGGTGACAGGATCGAAGACGTTTTGCCTTGCGAGCGGCTCATCGTCCGTATTGCCGTCGACCCTGACGACCCGATCGGCCGGCGACGCATCGCCATAGAGGCGATCGGCGCATCCGTTGACAACTGGCGCGCCCGGCTGAAGGGATTCAAGCCTTGATCACCCTCGCCCTCACATCATCGACGGCTCTGGTGGGAGTGGCGGTCGGGACCGACGGAACGGTTCTGGCCAAGTGCTCCAGCCTCACCGACCGCCGCCATGCCGAAGAGATGACCCCGATGGTTCAGGCGGTGCTCGACGAGGCCGGTCGCACGCTGGCCGACGTGGATCGGATCGTTGTCGACGTCGGTCCGGGTCGGTACACGGGAATGCGTGTTGGGATCACCACGGCCAAGACGCTGGCGTTCGCGCTGAGTGTTCCCGTTGTCTCGATCACCTCGTTCGAGCTTCTGGCCTTGGCAGCCCCCGACCACCGCGGCCCGGTGTTCGCCGTGGTCGACGCTCGCCGCAATCAGGTATTTGCGGCCAACACGACCACCGGGGGCCCGCCGTTGGTCATGTCTCCCGACGAGCTCGTTCGGGTGCTGCCCGCCGAGACTTTGTGTGTCGGTGATGGGGCCGATCGTTACCGAGATGAGTTCGCTGCCGTCGCCGAGGTCGCCCCAGGCATCGTGCCAAACGTGGCGGCCGCAGCCCTACTCACTCCTGACCGTTCGGGCGAGCCAGGGACCGAGATCCAGCCCCTCTACCTGCGGGAGCCCGACGCCGCCATCAACATCAAAACGCGTCCCGGCGGTGACTCGTCGTGAGATCCGAGGTCACGGCTCTGACCGTCCGCGAACTCGCCAGCGACGACCTCGACGCTGTCGCCGGTATTGAACAAGCGTCGAATCCGAACCCTTGGTCGCGCTCGCTCTTCGAGGGTGAACTGAGAATGAGCCCTTCCGAACGCCATTGGATCGTCGGGCTGGTCGACGACGCCGTCGTGGGGTTCGCAGGCGCCATGTTCGTGGGTGAAGACGTGCACGTGATGAACGTGGCGGTGGATCCGGCAGTGCGGGGTCGCGGGTATGGGCGGGCGCTCCTCGCTGAACTCCTGATGCGATGCGTCGCTCAGGGAGGGCGTCAGGCAACCCTCGAGGTTCGCCGCGGCAATATGGCCGCCATCGCTCTGTACCGACATTTCAGGCTCGGTCCGGTGGGCATCAGGTCCAGGTACTACCCCGACGGCGAAGATGCGCTCATCCTCTGGGCCCACGACATCGACAGCGCCGACTACGCCGCCGTCCTCTTGCGGTTGGGCGGAAGGTCCGGTGAGGCCGGTGACTAGAAACCTGATTCTCGCGATCGAGACCAGTTGCGATGAGACCAGCGTTGCGGTCGTGGCCGACGGCACTGAAATGCTCTCCAACGTGGTGTCGAGTCAGATCGACCTGCACGCTCGGTTCGGTGGGGTCGTGCCCGAGATAGCCAGCCGGTCCCATCTCGAAACGCTCGAGCCGGTGCTGGAGCAGGCCCTCGAGGAGGCGGAGGTATCCCCCACCGATCTCGCCGCAGTGGCGGCCACCAACGGCCCCGGCCTCAATGGAGCACTGCTGGTCGGGGTAACTGCGGCCAAGACTCTGGCGCTGGCGTGGAACAAGCCCTACGTGGGGGTCAACCATCTGGAGGGCCATCTGTTCGCCGCCTTTCTAGAGCGTCCCGACATCGAGCCGCCCCTGATCACGATGCTGGTAAGCGGCGGCCATACATCGATCGTGCATGTGAGGGCGCGAGGCGACTACGACGTGGTCGGGTCCACGATCGACGACGCTGCCGGCGAGGCCTTCGACAAGGTGGCCCGCTATCTCGGGCTCGGGTACCCGGGGGGACCGGTGATCGACCGAATCGCCGAAAACTTCGAGGGAGAACCGATCCACTTTCCCCGGGGCATGATGGACGGAACGCTCGACTTCAGTTTCAGTGGCATGAAGACGGCGGTGATCAACTACGTGCGCAAACATCCCGACACGCCCAACGATGCGCTGGCCGCCGGGTTCCAGGAGGCGGTCGTCGATGTGTTGGTTTCCAAGTGCATGCTGGCGGTCGACCGGTTTGGTGTCGCGACGGCCTGCCTGGGCGGGGGAGTAGCCGCCAACTCCGCCCTCAGACAACGCTTCGCAGCCGAGTGCGACGCCCGGGGGGTCGATGGGCTCGTGCCCGCTCGGCAGTTCTGCACCGACAACGCCGCCATGATCGCGGCCGCGGCGGACTGGCGACTCAGGGCTGATGGACCAACCCCACTCGACACGGGCGCAACCCCCAACCTCCGCCTAGGCTCACGGGCATGACGATTCCCGAGACCTACGCCGACATCCTGTCCAAGCCTGCGTTTTGGCACGTTGCGACGATCGGACCCGACGGCGATCCTCAGAGCACTCCGGTGTGGGCCGGCACCGACGGACAGGGCAACATCTGCTTCTCACTCACCCGGGGACGTCAGAAGTTTCGCAACCTCCAGGCCGCCCCCTCAGTTGCACTCAGCGCAACCGATCCCGACAATCCCTATCGCTACCTCGAGATCCGCGGGTCGGTGACCAGGGTCGACGACGACAGCGACCACGCCTTCATCGACAGCATGGCCAGAAAATACATGGGGGTTGATGAGTATCCGTTCCATCTCCCCGGCGACGAACGGGTCGTGATGGTGGTGACCCCCGAGCACACCACCCAGATGGGCTGAGGTCAAGAGCAGCGTTGGCACTCTCGACGAGAGATTGCCAAAAACCGTGGTCGGGGCGTTGGCGATCGGCGAACCAATTTCTAGCATTATCACTCGTCCAATGAGAGTGCTAATCGCCAATGGAGGCTCGCACGAATGAAACTGCAACCACTCGAGGACCGGATTGTCGTCCGGGCCAAGGAAGCCGAATCAACCACCGCTAGCGGTTTGGTCATTCCTGACACCGCCAAGGAAAAGCCCCAGCAGGGCGAGGTCGTCGCCGTCGGAATCGGCCGTCGCAGCGACGCCGGTGAACTCATTCCCATGGACGTCGCGGTCGGCGACACCGTGGTGTACAGCAAGTACGGCGGTACCGAGATCACCGTCGAAGGCGAAGATCTCCTCATTCTCAACGCTCGCGACATCCTCGCGAAGCTCGGCTAAGGAGCGATCACATGGCAAAGATGTTGAAATTTGATGATGAAGCGCGCCGTGCGCTCGAGGCTGGCGTCAACAAGCTCGCCGATGCGGTGAAGGTGACCTTGGGTCCCAAGGGTCGCAACGTCGTACTCGACAAGAAGTTCGGCGCCCCCACGATCACCAACGATGGTGTGTCGATCGCTCGCGAGATCGAACTCGACGACCCGTTTGAGAACATGGGCGCCCAGCTGGTCAAAGAGGTCGCCACCAAGACGAACGACGTGGCCGGCGACGGAACCACCACCGCCACCGTGCTGGCCCAGGCGATAATCAAAGAAGGGCTCAAGAACGTAGCCGCCGGAGCCAATCCGATGGTGCTCAAGAAAGGCATCGAGGCCGCGGTCGAGGCAGCTGTAGAGGAGATCGGCAAGAACTCGATCGCCATCGAGGACAAGAAGCAGATCGCTCAGGTCGCTTCCATCTCCGCCGCCGACAACAGTGTCGGTAAGGTCCTCGCTGACGCCATCGACAAGGTTGGCAAGGACGGCGTTGTCACCATCGAGGAATCGAACACCTTCGGCATCGAACTCGACTTCACCGAAGGTATGCAGTTCGACAAAGGGTTCATCAGCCCCTACTTCGTCACCGACGCCGACCGTCAAGAAGCGGTTCTGGAGAACCCTTACATCCTGTTCAACCAGGGCAAGATCAGCAACGTGCAGGATCTGCTCCCGGTACTGGAGAAGGTCATGCAGAGCGGCAAGCCGCTTGTGATCATCGCCGAAGATGTGGACGGCGAAGCTCTCGCCACCCTGGTGGTCAATAAGATCCGTGGCACCTTCGCCTCGGTGGCCGTCAAGGCTCCCGGCTTCGGCGAGCGTCGTAAGGCCATGCTCCAAGACATGGCGATCCTCACCGGCGGTCAGGTCATCGCCGAGGAAGTGGGCCTCAAGCTCGACGGCGCCACCATGGATCTGCTCGGCACCGCCCGCAAGGTCGTGATCACCAAGGACAACACAACCATCGTCGAAGGTGGCGGTGACAGGGCCGACGTCGATGGTCGGATCGCACAGATCCGCTCCGAAATCGAGAACACCGACAGCGACTGGGACCGTGAGAAGCTCCAGGAGCGACTGGCCAAGCTGGCCGGCGGTGTCGCCGTCGTCCAGGTCGGCGCCGCCACCGAGGTTGAACTCAAGGAAAAGAAGCACCGCATCGAAGATGCGCTGTCGGCAACCCGTGCTGCCCTCGAAGAGGGTGTCGTCGCCGGTGGAGGCACTGCGCTCCTGCGGGCCAGGCCCGCCGTCGAGAAGGCGATCAAGAAGCTCAAGGGTGACGAGCGGACGGGTGCGGAGAGTGTGCTGCGTGCACTCGGTGCCCCAACCCGTCTCATCGCAGAAAACGCCGGTCTCGAAGGGGCCATCTGGGTCACCCGGGTGCAGGATGCCGAAGGCAACGTTGGTCTCAACGCTGCCAAGGGCGAGTTGGAAGATCTGGTTGCGGCCGGAATCACCGACCCGGCCAAGGTCACCAGGGCTGCCCTTCAGAACGCGGCTTCGATCGCGGCACTGCTGCTGACCACCGAAAGCCTCGTCGCCGACAAGCCCGAACCCGAAGGCGCCGGAGCCGGCATGCCCGACATGGGTGGCATGGGTGGCATGGGCGGCATGATGTAATCCCTCGGGGTCGAACCGGAGGTTCGTCCCCGAACAAGGACGACCGCCTTGCGCCGGGCTGTTGTTGCACGACCCCGGGGCGGAGCCCCGGGGTCGTTGTGTAAGGGGGCTTCGGCGGGAGCCTCTGCCCCCTTACCAACCCCCGCCCACCGCAGAAAGCCACTGACCGCGGCTGAAGGCAGGGCTCCGGCAGGAGCGTCTGCCCCCTTGCCAACCGCCGTCTGGCTGCGCCGCCAAGCCCTCAACGCTTGTGGGCGTAAAGGTCTCGCAACAACGCGATTTCGGCGGCGTGGTGGACGAGTTCGTTGCTGGCATGCATTGCCATGTCGGCGACGCAGTGCTGAGACCACGGGCCCCAGTTCTGCCCGAGCTGGTCCCACCAGTCGCGACCGGCGATCGTGGCTCGGTACGCCCGCCATCTGTCATCGAGTATCGCGAGTGCCTCGTCCGGATCGTCGGTCCAGTCCGAACTGGCGTCCGAGTGGTCGCCGGCAAACCGGCGGGTGTAGTCGTCAAAGCAGTCGATGGCGATATGCCACAGACGCCAGGCGATCGTGGTGACCGGTGCAGGGTCGATCTCACGGATTCCGGCCCCATCGACCCGCCAGCGACCCTCGTGGGGGCGCACCGACCACATCCCCTCAGCCGGCTCCCACAGATATTCGTCTTTGCTCAGTCCCTGAAGCCTTTCTATCAGCTGCCGGTACATGCGATCCATCGAGTCGAGAAGGACATCGGAGACCTCCGTAGTCGGTCGCGCAGGCTGGTTCATTGCCTCATGGAAGCCGATCATCGCCGATTCGTCCAACGACGGCGAGATGACACACTGGGGCGTGGCTACTTCTCCGAACCTGCTGTTCATCATGAGCGACGACCACGCCGCCCACGCCATCAGCGCCTACGGCAGTCTGATCAACAGCACGCCCAACCTCGACCGGATCGCCGAAATTGGAATGCGCTTCGACAGCTGCTTCTGCACCAATAGCATCTGCACCCCCAGCAGGGCGGCCGTGCTGACCGGCACCTACAACCACGTCAATCGAGTTACGACGCTCGACACTCCGATGGACAACGACTTGCTCACGTTTCCCAAGCTGTTCCAGCAGGCCGGCTACCAGACCGCCCTGATCGGTAAATGGCATCTTGGCCACGGGCCTCGACACGACCCGACCGGCTTCGACTTCTGGCGGGTGTTGCCCGGCCAAGGCCACTACCACAATCCGGTGATGCTCCAGTCTCGGACCGACGGAGCACCAGGGTACGACGTCGTCGAGCGGGGCGGCTATGTCACCGACCTGATCACCGACGACAGCCTGCAATGGCTGGACGGGATCGACCGCAGCCGACCATGGCTTCTGATGACCCATCACAAGGCGCCCCACCGCACGTGGGAACCCAGCCGCGAACACTTCACGCTCTACGACGACGTCGATATCCCTGAGCCGGCGACCATGTTCGACGATCATGCCACCAGGGCGGCGGTGGTACAGGCGATGGAAATGCGGCTCGTGGATCTCGATCCGATCGTCGATCTCAAGGCACCGGTGCCCGCCGGCCTGAGCCATGAGGAGGAGATCCGGTGGCGCTATCAGCGCTACATCAAGGACTATCTCCGCACCATCGCAAGCATCGACGACAACGTGGGCCGGATGCTCGACTACCTCGACGAGACTGGCCAAGCCGACAACACCATCGTGGTCTACACCTCCGATCAGGGGTTCTTCCTGGGCGACCACGGGTGGTTCGACAAGAGACTCATGTACGAAGAGTCGCTGAGGATGCCGTTCGTCATGCGCGACCCCAACAGGATCCAGGCGGGATCGGTCCAGGACGCCATGGTTCTCAACGTCGACTTCGCGCCGACCTTCTGCGAACTGGCCGGCATCGAGATCCCGGTCGAGATGCAGGGCACCAGCTTCGCGCCGCTACTCGAGGGTCAGACCCCGCCTGACTGGCAGGCATCAATGTACTACCGGTACTGGATGCATCGGGACCGTGCTCACAACGTTCCCGCCCACTACGGCGTGAGAACCTCGAGCCACAAGCTGATCTGTTACTACAACGACCCCCTCGATCAGCAAGGAGCCAACGGACCGATAGATCCGGTCGAATGGGAGCTGTACGACCTGGAGGCCGACCCAATGGAGATCACGAACGTCTACGGCCACGCCGGCTACGCCACGGTTCAGTCCGAACTCGAAGCCGAGCTGGCTCGGCTACAACACCAGCTCGGCGACACCCCCGCCCGCTGACGGGGTCAGACCCCTCCCGCCTACTGACGGGGTCAGACCATCCCGCCCACTGATAGGGTCAGACCCCTCCGCCTACTGACGGGGTCAGACCCCTTCCGACAGGGCACAATACGAAGATGGGATGGCTCAGCTGGAGATGGGGGGTTGGTGGCGCCCTTCTGGCGATCGCCGTGTGGCCCTTCGTCACCGGGATTTTGCGCTCGTTCGCCCGCGAGTTCGGCATCGTCTCGGCGTTGTATGCCGTCTGGAACCTGGGCGGGCGGATCCGCGCCTTTGGGGTCGATCAAGCCTTCGAGCGGGGCGAGCTGATCTGGGAGTTCCAGCAGGCCCTTTATCTGCCGAGCGAGGCGTGGCTGCAGGAGATGATTCTGCCGTACTCGTGGATCGTGAAGTCGGCCAACATCTACTACGCCCTCGCCCACGTCCCGTTCTTTGCCTGGTCGCTGGTGTGGGTGTGGTGGCGCCATCGAGATCACTACGCCAGCTACCGAACGCAGATGGCGCTCTTCACCGGCACGTCGTTGCTGATTCAACTCGTGGCGGTGGCCCCGCCACGATTTGTTGAACTGACGGGAATGGTCGATACCGGTGTGTTCTACAACCAGTCGGTCTACTCGGCGTTGGGGCGGGCCCAGATCGGGCAGCTCCAAGCGATGCCGTCGATCCATGTCGGCTGGGCGCTGTTCGTCGGAGCTGCCACCTACCGGTTCGCCAAGGCTCCCTGGCTCAAGTGGCTCGGTGTCGCTCACGCCGTCGCCACCATGTGGGCCGTGATGGTGACCGCCAACCACTACTGGATGGACGGCATCGTCGCCGGCCTCATCATGGTGTTCTGGTACGCCGTCGTACACGGTGGGCGCCGGCTGCTCCGGCAAGAGTCGCCTGCGACGGCCGCCCCGGCCGACACGACCGAGGCGCTGCAGCCCGCCTAGCGCGCAGTCGGCTCGCTACTTGTGGGTCGAGCTCGGAACCGAAACGGGCATCCCCGCCGACACCCCGGTCAGCTCGTCGAAGCTGACGACCTCAACTCCTCCGAGCAGGGTGGACACAACTCCGGTAGCGAGGTCGTTTGCCAGATGGACATGATCGAGCACGTTCAGGTCGCCTCGTCGCCCGACCTCGATCCTCCCGCGATCGTCGAGCCCAAATGCCGTCGCCGAGTCGCTCCACATTGTCGGCGCGCAACTGGTCGCGTCCGAGTAGGAAGCTGAGCGGGTTGAGACCGGGCCCGACGATCAGCTTCGTCTCCCCGAGGTGGCTCGGAAGTGGCTCGCCGGTCGAAGCGGCCGTGAGGGCTGTGATGAGATCGGGATCATCGAGCGGTTCGCTGCATGGCACAACCACCGACCCGTCTTCGGTGGCCTCCTTGGCATAGCGCCCGAGCTGTATGAGTTCAGCAGGATCGGTCTCATCGGTTGTCAGGAGCACTGCGTAGGGGATCGAGCGTTCCGCCCGGTCCCGCAGTGCGACCGCAGTCGCTGTCGTGAGCGAGTTCAATTCATCGGGGCCGCCGGGCACGGATGAGGCGAGTCCGATCGAGCCTCCGGCCACGGCACCGGCGAACACGTCGGCCATCGTTTCGATCTCGCCCCCCGATGGAGCCAGTCTGTCAAGAACCTTGTTACCCATGGTGTGGCTTCGGAGCCGGTCGTGGCTTACGAGCTGGGCCCGGTCGAGCATAAATGGACCCGTCGCCGTCGTGAGAAAGCGCGACGACTGGTCGACCGGCACCGAGTCGGGGAACAGCTCGATGGTCGTTGTCACGCCGGGAGCGAGGTGATGCTGACGGTTTCGGTCGAACTCGGCCACTTCGGAGGGCGGGAACAGGGCGATGAGTCCTGGGATCACCAGCGCCCCGTCGGCGTCGATCACGCGCCGGGCCCGCTCCCGGACTCGCCCGACGTCGACGATCGCACTGTCGTGGACCGCGATATCTGCGGTGAACGGTGAGCGTCCGGACCCGTCGACCACCACACCGGCACGGATGATCAGGTCGAGTTGGGGCACCTGGTCAGTGTGCCCGCACCGCCCGGGCCGACAAACGCTCAGGCGGCTATGTGCGGTTCGTAGTCGTTGAGCACCGATGCCAGAAGCCCGTCGGCTGTCACCGTGATACGGCCTTTCGGTGAGTAGGTGGTACACGGCTCGAGTCGGCCGGGTCCCCGGTACCAGAGAACACTTCGGCTGACCGGATTGGGGGCGGTCTGCTGATGGAGAATCGACAACACGGTCAGCGGAGCGATCAGCGGGGGAACCTCGTCGAGGGAAATGATCGGCTGGACGTAGAGCTGATGGGCGGTGGGCGCAACGATCAGCGCCCCGAACTCGCCCTGTGCCTCGGGAAGCCGCTCGCTCAGATCGGTGGCGAGACCGGTGGTGAACATGTCGCCATCGAAGCTGTGCAATCCTCGATCGAACCTCAGAACGGCGCGTGCCCTTTCTGGGCCCTCAACGGTCCGCAGCACCCGGCGGCGCAGCCGCTTGGGTCGCATGCTCTGTTGGGTCGCCCGTTCCCATACCGTCGGTTCGTCGATATCCCAGTCGCGAAGCCAGCTCTGAGCGACGGGCACACATCCGCTTTCGGTTGCCACGGACACAATCCAGTTCGTGTCGCGGTCGATCGGTTCGTGCACCAGCGGCCAGGGGCAGTTCCATTCGGCCTGAAGGCGTCGCCGCAACCGAGGGCCGACCCATCGCCAGTCCTTGAGCGGCTCGTTCTCGCGTTTCATGTCGTCGAGCATCGAGAAGAAGTTGTAGAGCCCGTTGCGCTGGATGGTGGGGTCGAGCCCCACCGCATCTCGGGCGATGTTGTGTATCCGGGCGACGCGACCATCGGCGTGCTCGGCCCGACCCCACAAGTAGTTGAGGGTGATGTCGTCGCCCCAGCGAGCGTGTGCGACCTCGCACACCAGCTCCCAGTACGTGTCGGCTGCCTCTGCGTCGTCGAAGGCTTGGGCCCAGTCGGGCAGTAGTTGATCCATGTGAGTGTCTCCACAGTGTTGAGTGCGAACGTGTTGCCGGAACCCAACGAAAGCATATAAACGTAAATAGACGAATACTCACGGCGGCTAGTCTTGACCAAATGACCTCGGCACCGCGGCTCGAACTGGTTCTCGGCGACATCACCACCGAGCAGACCGACGCCATCGTCAACGCTGCCAACGCGTCGCTTCTCGGCGGAGGTGGAGTCGACGGCGCCATCCATCGGGCAGCCGGACCGGAACTGCTGGCAGCGTGCCGAACTCTCGGAGGCTGCGAGACCGGTCGGGCCAAGATCACGCCCGGTTTCAACCTCCCGGCCTCCTTCGTAATTCACACCGTCGGGCCGGTATGGAGCGGAGGGAAGAACGACGAAGCCGAGCTGCTCGCATCCTGCTACCGGGAATCGTTGGAGGTGGCCGACGAAGCCGGCGTCGAGTCGATTTCGTTCCCGGCCATCTCCACCGGGGTCTACGGCTACCCGATCGAGCAGGCCGCAGAGATCGCGGTCGAGACCGTATGCACCGCGGCAACTGCGGTGTCGCTGGTGCGGTTCGTTTGCTTTGATCAGGCAACCTACTCAGCGCATCAGCGCGCTCTCGCCCGCTCGCCCGAGTAGCGGGACGCGACGAAGCGCCGCCTGAGCGGGACAGTGCGGTGCGGTCCGGTGTGGGAATGGTCGGGAGTGGCTATTCGAGGCTGATCGGGCTGTCGTCGAAGAGGGAGGTGCGGTGCGGACCAGGGTCGTGTCGGTGCTTGTAGCGATGGTGGAATGAGCAGAGAAGTTGACCGTTCCGGATGAGGGTTGGCCCGTAGTGCATCCACGGTCTGATGTGATCGACCTCGCAGCGATTGGCCGAGCTGGTGCAACCAGTGTGACGGCATCGGTGGTCTCGTAGTCGTATCAGCCGACGTTGGGCCGTGGTGAAGTGGCGCCCGGCGGCCGTGTCGGTGGTGAGGTTGCCGTACCGGTCGACATTGTGGTGTCGCACCTGAGAGGTTGCCCTGAGTTGCTGGGCCACCGCCGGTGGTATCAGCGTGCCGCGGGCGGTTCGAGGGTAGTGCCGGGCGCTGAAGCCGAGATCACGATGGACACGAACCGGCGTGGTATCCGACGTGGTGTCGCGTGTTCCAATCCTGGCTGGCCGGCTGACGTCGGGCATCAAGACTTCGAGATGGGCCCTGTACTTGCCATCTGGGTTCAGCACGAGATCGACCAGGGCATCCATGGCGGTTGCAGAGCGGAAACGATCGGGGTTCTCCGCCTTGATCGGTTCGGCCCGATTGGCCACCGTCTGGGCGAACGGCTCGGCATGGACGGGCCCGATCGTGCCGGTGAGGTGGAGATTGCCGTTCAGGTCGTACTGGAGAAGCAGGTGCTGTTCGGCTTGAGCCTTGATGAACTCGTCGAGATGCTGGTCGGGGTTGGCGACCGCTTCCCACTCGTCGAGATACTCCTTGAATTCCTCGGGTGTGCATTCTGCAGCCAGAGCGACCAGGGCCGCTTCGGCTCCGGCGAACTCGCCGGAGTTGACCGATCTCCACACCGGCTGGACCACATCGATGTGGGACATCGTGATCTGCCCGTCCATCAGAGCCCGATGGAAGTGAGGAAATCGCTCCGAAGCGAGACCGGCCCGACGTAACTGTCGCACCCTGGCTCGGGATACCCGACATGTCGATGTGAGCAGCGGTGTCATCGATTTGGAGCCCTTGGTGAGCGCGCATGCGTTGTTCTCGCCGAAGGCGATGAAGCGACCGGCCACGACGGCGGCCTGTTCGGTGCTGGTGACCAGATCGGTGATCACATCGGCCAGCTCGG
>JABDJU010000029.1 GCA_013003325.1 Acidimicrobiales bacterium | reverse complement strand
CCTGCCATACCGGCGAACGAAGCTGCTTCTTCAGAGAAGTGATGATCGAAGAGAACCCCACATGAGTCTGATCGTCGACCTCGACCGGTCCGAGTTCACCCGATTGGCCGGTGAACATCGGGCTATCCCGGTGCGGGCCGAGCTGCTGGCCGACATGGCCACTCCGATCAGCGGTTTCCTCCGTTGCGTGGGCGATGAACCTGGGTTCTTGCTCGAGTCCGCCGAGCATGGCGAGCGCTGGAGCCGGTATTCGTTCGTGGGGCGACGCCCTCTGGCCACGCTCGTGGCCCACGGTCTTGATGTGGAAGTGCAGGGATCGCTGCCCGTGCCCGACCTGCCGACCGATCAGGGGATCCTCGCCGCCGTCGATCACTTGGTCTCGACCCTCACATCGCCGGCTAATCCTGATGACCCGCCGTTGGGTGCCGGCCTTGTTGGATTCTTCGGCTACGACGTGGTCCGGGAGGTTGAGCGGCTTCCCGACCCTCCCACCGACGACCGGGGATTCCCCGACGCCATGATCGATGTAGTCGGCGACATCGCCGCCTACGACCACTGGCGGCAGCGGGTGTTGCTGGCGTCGGTCGCCATCCTTCCGAGCGATCCGACCGACGACCAGATCGACGCCGCCTACGACGACGCCCTCCGCCGCCTGCACACACTGGCACAGGACGGTGCCCGTCCGGTGGCCGAACCGATGCTGCAGCTCCTGGGCGATCAGCCCCTGCCGGCGGTGAGTTCGTCGATGGGCTCGGGCCTCTATCAAGCGGCGGTTCGCGCCGCCAAGGAGTACATCGTTGCCGGAGACATCTTCCAGGTGGTGCTGTCCCAACGGTTCGATTTTCCACTCGAGGCCGACGATACCGACGTGTATCGCGTGCTCCGGCAAGTGAATCCCAGTCCGTACATGTATCTGCTGCGTCATCCCAACCTGAGCCTGGTTGGCTGCTCGCCCGAGCCGTTGGTGCAGGTGCAGAACAACCGGGTCGTATCCCGACCGATCGCCGGAACCCGTTTTCGAGGGCGAGACGACGCTCACGACCGACGACTGGCCGCCGAGCTCTCCGAAGACCCCAAGGAATTGGCCGAGCATGTCATGTTGGTCGATCTCGCCCGCAACGATCTGGGACGGGTGGTCGAGTTCGGGTCGCTGGAAGTCACCGAGATGATGACGCTGGAGAAGTACAGCCACGTGATGCACCTCACCAGCCAGGTTGAAGGCGATCTGCGACCGGACGCCTCAGTGGTAGACGTTCTGCGGGCCACGATGCCGGCTGGAACGGTGTCCGGGGCGCCCAAGGTGCGTGCGATGGAGATCATCGACGAACTCGAACCGTGTCGGCGAGGGCCGTACTCGGGCGTGGTCGGTTACTTCGGTTTCAACGGCACGTTCGACACGGCCATCACAATCCGGACCATGGTGTGTTCCGGTGGCACGGCGTCGGTTCAGGCCGGTGCCGGCGTTGTGGCCGACAGCGACCCCGAACTCGAAGACCTGGAATGTCAGAACAAGGCCAGGGCGCTGTTGTCCTCGGTCGCCGCTGCCAATCAGATGCGAGCGGCGCGACTCGGGTAGCGGCTACTCGTTGAGCGAGAGTCCCGGATCGTCTGAAACGCTCGGCCACAGGTTCACAATCTCATCCCAGAGCCGATCGGCGACCCAGCGGCTGCCGGCCTCTGTGATGTGTACGCCGTCGGCCTGGCGGGCAAGCTGCTGCTCTCCTTGGGGGTCGTCGACGAACTGGTCGTACGCACCCTGGTCGTTCACGAACAGGTCGTCGAGGTCTATCGCACTCACCCACGAACGCTGCGACGCCTGGCTCGTGATGATCTCGTTGATCTGGTTCGAGATGTTCTCCCGTCGTTCTTCGGCCATTGGTGGCAGCAGCACCCAGATCAGTCGGGTGTCCGCATAGGCCGTCACGTCCATCATCACGCCGACCCGCCGGCGATACTCCTCGAGCCACTCCGGGGTCGCAACCTCGAGTCGGGTAGATTGCAGCCGCATCGCCTGGTCGTCGTTGCCGCCGACCATGTAGACAATCGCCTCGGGTGGTTCCTGGTCGGAGATCACCGTCGACATGTGGGCTGGCCAGTCGAAGTAGTCGGGCCGAGCGAGGCCGGTCGAGATCCGGTAGTCGATGTCGATGGCGGTGCGGTCGGGAGGGGCGATCCGATAGGCGATGTGGGCTGCCATGAATTGTCCCAGGCTGTCGCCCCCCAGCCAGATCCGGAGCGGATCCTCCTCCGAGACGTCTCGCAGCACCGGGATCTCAGGCTCAGGCTCAGCTTCAGGTTCGGCTTCAAGATCAGGCACAGGGTCAGATTCGGGCTCGGCCGAGGGGAGATCGGTTCGGTCGCCATCGTGCTCGGCAATGGCGGCCGACCCTTCATCGGACACCGGATCGGGGGCGGGGACGGCCACGATTTCGGTAAGAGCGAGGTCGCCCAAAATCACGTTGTCGTCGGGGACGTCGACGTCGTTGTCGTAGTCGACGACTGCTCGCAACCAGTCGCCGGGACGGTCGAGATACAGCGTGTGGCTCGCTTCGTCGATCACCAGCGCGGCGTTCAGCCAGCGGTCTCGCTCGGGTCCGAACTCCATCCGCTCAGCGATACCGACCAGGTTGGCCGAGGTCAAGAAGGTGGTCAGCACGAGGAAGAACGTGGTGCCGAGGAAGGTACGAAAGGCGTCGAAACGGTAGGTGGATGTTTGTGGATCTGGCGCGGCCCGCCTCGCCGTCGGCGGCTCGGAGCCGTGTTTGGGTTCTCGTAGCAGCGTTTTCATCAGAACTGGAAGTAGATGAAGGGTTGAATGCCGGGCGGGCTGAGGGAGGTGATGAGGAGGATCCAGCCCGCCAGAGCGGTGGCCTGGACGAGCGGATCCCAACGGGCGAAGCGATCGAGCAGGGTTCGAGCTTGGGTGCGGGGCACGATCTGAACGAGCAGGGCCGCCACGATCATGCCCCACGCCACCCAATTGACCTCGGAGAATCCGCCTTCGGCGGTGACGAGCCCCCGGAATACATCGGCCGCATGTTCGAATGTGGGGGCGCGGAACAGAACCCACGCCACGCCGACGACGTGGAAGGTGGTCAACCATCGCAGAACCGGATGGAACTTGAACCCGCCGACCAGCCGTTCGAGCATCAGCCAGCCGCCGTGGATCGCTCCCCAGACCACGAAGTTCCATTGAGCGCCGTGCCAGAGCCCGCCCAGCAGCATCGTTAGGAACAGGTTGCGGTACGTGAGCAGCTTGCCGCCCCGGTTGCCGCCGAGGGGGATGTAGAGGTAGTCACGAAGCCAGCGCGACAGCGTCATATGCCAGCGGCGCCAGAACTCGGTGATCGACAGGGATCGGTACGGAGCGTCGAAGTTCTTGGGGAAGTCGAAGCCGAGCAGAAGGGCGATACCGATGGCGATGTCGGTGTAGCCGCTGAAGTCAGCATAGATCTGGATGGCGTATGCGTAGAAGGCTGTGATCAGTTCGAGTTGGCTGGCTCGATTGGGAGCGTCGTAGACGGGATCGACCACGTACTGGGCGAGATAGTTGGCCACCACGACCTTCTTGAACAGGCCCTGTCCGATCATCCATGCCGCCTCGCCGGATGCAACCGTGGAGCGAATGGAGCGCCGCTCGATCTGGGGCAGGAACTCGGTCGCCCGCACGATCGGTCCGGCCACGAGCTGCGGGAAGAAGGAGATGTACAGGGCTACGTCGAGCAGGTTGTGGTGGTGCAGCTTCTGGCGGTGGATGTCCACGAGGTAGCTGATGCCCTGGAAGGTGAAGAAGGAGATCCCGATCGGAAGCAGGATGGCGATTGCCGGACCTCGCGTGCCGACGAGCGACGTGACCGATTCGGTGAAGAATAGGAAGTACTTGAAAAAGGCCAGGACGGCGAGGTTCACGCCCACGCCGATCCCGACGACGTCGCGAGGTCGGTTCGGATTGGCATCGATAGCGATTCCGAGCGCCCAGTTGAACACGATCGAGCCGGCCAGCAGGGCCGTCAGACGCCAGTCGAACCAACCGTAAAACACGAATGAGGCCACCAGCATGAACGGTTTCCACACCGCCATCGACCGTCGCACAACGGCATGACCGAGCGCCACGAAGAGGAAGAAGACTCCGAATGTGAACGTGGGGAAGAGCATCGTGAAGCAGAGCCGGCGACGAAATCGGGCGGCCCGGAGCATACTGGCACACGTGTCTGCATGGAGATCGCTCCAACCCGCTATTCCTGAGGCCTTTTTGGTAGCTCGTCGCACCAGGTTCGACGTGGTCCGGGTCGTCGGGCCTCAAGCGGGGTCGTACTTGGAGGGGCAGTTGTCGCAGAACGTAGAGACACTCGACGTCGGGGACTGCCGGTGGTCATTGCTGCTTCAACCCCAAGGACACATGGTCGCCCTGTTCCGGGTTGTACGCACCGGTCCCGAGGCGTTCTCGTTCATCGCCGATCCGGGGGCCGGGTCGAGCATCGCCGCTCGGCTCGAGCGTTTCAAGCTGGGCACCCAAGCCGAGATCGAGTCATCGACCTGCGAAGCGATCTCCGTACGATCCGCAGAGCCCACCGACCTTCCGGCTGGACCGGTAGCCCACGATGGCGAGCTGGCGTACGTGCCGCTGTTGTGGCCCGAGCTGCCCGGGGTCGACGTGTTTGGGGCCGCCGTTGAGCGGGTCGCCCCAGAAGGGGATCCTGACCTCATCGAGGCGCTGCGGATCGGGGCGGGTCTGCCCGTGTTCGGAGTCGACTACGACGACCGGACGGTGCCGGCCAGCCTCGGTGTTGTCGATATCTCCGTCGACTTCACCAAAGGGTGCTACACCGGCCAGGAGCTTGTCGCCCGGATGGACAGTCGGGGGAACAATGCCCCCCGGAAACTGCGGGTGCTGTCCGCCGTCGGTGCCGCACCGGCGGTCGGGGCGGAGGGGTTTGTCGACGGCGGAGGCGACCCGGTGGCCGAACTCACCAGCGTTGCCTCGATCAGCAACGGGTGGGTGGCACTTGCGTCGGTGAAGCGGGCCGCGCTCGAGGTCGCCGAATTTCATGTCGGAGGAACTGTGGCGGTGGTTCAGCCCTGAGCGGCGTCGATCAGGGCGCTCACCGCACCGGCCCGGTCGCGGTTGGTCACCAGCGACTCGCCGACCAACACGGCGTCGTAACCGGCCCGATGGAGCACGGAAGCGTCGTGGGGGGATTTGATCC
>JABDJU010000007.1 GCA_013003325.1 Acidimicrobiales bacterium | reverse complement strand
GTCCAGGCAACGCTCGTCTGAGTCGGGGTCGTAATGACGAGACTTGTGAGAAAATCGCCAAACGAATAGCGAGGACGGGGTGGCGACGTGGTTCCATGGAGCGGATGAGCGATAGCGATTTGATCCGGTACGGAGTCATTGGCACGGGGATGATGGGCCTCGAGCACATCTACAACATCAACGCCATCGACGGCGGCCTCGTGACCGCGGTGTCCGACCCCGATGATGGGTCGAGAGCCGCCGGGCTCGACGCCGCCTGCCAGGCCGCCGACGCACCGGCCAAGATCGGTGCCTTCGAGACCCACGGCGAGATGCTCGACAGCGGCCTGGTCGACGCCGTTGTGATCGTCAGCCCCAACTTCACCCATCGGCGGATTCTCGACGACGTGCTCACCGCCGACGTGCACACGCTGATCGAGAAACCGATGTGCACCACCGTCGAAGACTGCAAAGCGGTGGTCGACCTTGCGGCATCGTCGGCGAAGGTGACACAGGTCGGCATGGAGTACCGCTATATGCCGCCGGTGGCCCGGCTGATCAGCGAGGTACGCAACGGGTCGGTGGGTGAACCCCACATGGTTGCGATCCGGGAGCATCGCTTCCCATTCCTCGAAAAGGTTGGCGACTGGAACCGGTTCTCAGCCAACACCGGCGGCACGCTGGTGGAGAAGTGCTGCCATTTCTTCGACCTGATGAACATGGTGATGGGGACCAAGCCGATCCGGGTGATGGCCTCGGGCGGGCAGAACGTGAACCACCTCGATGAGGTCTACGACGGCCGGATCCCCGACATCCTCGACAACGCCTTCGTGATCGTCGACTACCCCGACGGGCACCGAGCTCTGCTCGACCTGTGTATGTTCGCCGAGGCGACCCACAACCAGGAGGAGATGAGCGTGGTCGGTCCGCTGGGCAAGGTCGAGGCGTTCCTGCCTACCAGCGTCTTCAAATCGGGCCGCCGCGGTGAACACTTCGTCGGCAACGTCGAGATCGAGAATGTTCACGACGACACCATCGCCTACGAAGGCCTGCATCACGGATCGAGCTATTTGGAGCACGTCGACTTCCTGGCCGCATGCCGTGGCGAACGCGACATCGAGGTCACTGTGGAAGACGGACTGTGGGCGGTCGCGGTCGGCATCGCTGCCCACCGCAGCATCGATGAGGGCCGGATCGTGGAGATGACCGAACTCGGGGTCTGACCCCGATCGCGTCTGAGAAACCGGGCTCTTAAATCCGGCACCTGATCTTTTCTCAAGAATGTATGTAGTAGCGCCGACAACTCCGGGGTACCGCGAAAGAGGGATTGCCCATGAGTTGTACCCATACCGAAAGCTGTCCGCTGCACCCCCGGCTCAACGCCAGCCTGGCCGGCTGGAAGACTGCATATTGCGAGACCGATCAGGCATGGCTCGATTGCGCCCGCTACCAGGCCAGCCTCTCCGGCAAGCCGGTACCGCTGGCCCTTCTACCCAACGGTAGGACGCTGGGAATCCTGATCGATCAGGCCAAGAGCGAAGAGGCCGCCCAGACCGTCGTCGTCGTAGAAGGCGGCGGCGGATCGAACGTCGCCGTGATGACCGACGTGCAGGCCGAGGTGGCTCTCGAAGAGGCCGCTGCCTCCCGCCGTTTGTTCAGCCGCATCCGCGGCCTGTTCGGAGGCTTCAAATGATGGACTACTGGCCCTGGTGGGCCGGAGCGATCGCTCTGGCCAGCATCACCGTTCTCTACCACGAGCTGGTGGGGCGCCGCTTCGGCGTCTCGAGCTCGTGGGAACGGGTAGTGCACTGGAAGGTCGAACGAGCTGCGGAGAAAGCCGACGAGGCCGCAACCGCTGACGCTGCAGCCTTCGAAGCCGCCCTCATCGCAGCCACGATGGAAGAGTTCGGCGAAGACGGCGGCGGAGTCGCAGTGGCCGCTCCCCCCGCAGCACCCCCAGCCAACGATGCGCCAGTGAGTGCCAAGCTCCCGATGACCGCCAGCCTCACGCTGCTGACCATGATCCTGGTCGGCGCATTCTTGGCCGCAATCGTGAACGGCCGCTTCGAGATGCGCGGCGACATGGGCCCGGACTTCGCCGACATCGTGGTCGACGGCTGGCTGATGTGGCCGATCCTGTTCCTCGGCGGAACGATGGTCGGCGTCGGCACCCGCATGGCGGGAGGCTGCAGCAGCGGGCACGGCATGAGCGGCTGTAGCCGCCTCCACCCTGTCAGCCTGCTCGCCACGTCGGTGTTCTTCGGCACCGCCGTCGCAGTCTCCGTACTCCTCTGGAAGGTGATCTGATGATCCAGCGCTATCGCATCCATCTGCTCGTCGGGTTCTTCGGCGGCGCCCTCGGCTTCAGCCTCGGCATGATCGGCTTCGGCGACTTCGGGGAACTCAACCGCATGTTCACCTTCCAGGACCTGCGCATGTTCTTCACCTTCGCCGGTGGCGTCGCACTGGCCGGCGCCGGCTTCCTTCTGTTCACCAAGGACCGCCCCAAGGGCGCCCCGATCCACCGAGGTGTCGTACCTGGCGCCGTGTTGTTCGGAGCCGGCTGGGCCATCTCGGGCGGTTGCCCGTCCATCCCGATCGTGCAGCTGGGCACCGGCTACTTGCCGGCCGCGGTGACCATGGTCGGCATTGGTGTTGGCATGCGGGGCTACCGGGTGATGAACGCCCGCTACTTCCACTTCGACAGCGGCGCCTGCTCGGTCTGAACCATCCGAACAGAAATCGAGTCCGCGGACGAATGACCGTGTTGGGGTGGCCGTGGAGTGCCTAGCCTTGGCCGGGTGACTTCATGGACCGCCCCTCAGGTAGAAATGGCGTGGTTCTCCGCGCTGTGTGACGACGACTATGAGTTTCTCGGCCAGCCCGATCCGGCCCTGCTCTCGAGCTGGGATCACTGCCGTAACATCGTGCTCACCGCCGAGCGCTACGGGTTCGACAACGTGCTGTTGCCCTCGGGCTACCAGCTCGGCATCGACAACGCCGCCTTCGCGGCCGGCATGGCCCCGTTGACCCAGAACATTCGCATGCTGCTGGCGATTCGTTGCGGCGAGCTGGTGGTCCCCCAGGTCGCCCGCCAGATGGCGACGCTCGACCAAATGCTGAACGGCCGGCTGACGATCAACATCATCAGCAGCGACCTGCCCGGCGAGCAACTCGACTCCGAACCGCGATATCGGCGCAGTACCGAGATCATGTACGTGCTGCGCGAGCTGCTCGACGGCAACGACGTCGACTTCCAGGGCGACTTCATCAACCTGACCCTCGGCCCGCCCCGCATCCGGACCGTCAGCGGCAAGAGCCCGCTGTTCTATTTCGGCGGTCTCTCCCCAGCGGCGCGCGAATGCGCCGCCGCCGGCGCCGACGTGTTCCTGATGTGGCCCGACGTCACCGACAAAGTGCTCGACGTTAAAGCCGACATGGATGCCCGGGCCGCCGCCAAGGGGCGCTCGCTCCGGTACGGCTGGAGGTCTCACGTGATAGTGCGCGACACCGAAGATGAGGCCCGAGCCGCAGCCCGCCGCCTGCTGTCGAAGCTCGATGACGACGCAGGCAAGGAGATCCGTCAGCGCAGCCTCGATTCGAAGAGTGCCGGCGTGGCCCGTCAGGCCGAATTGCGGGAGGACGCCGACGACGAGGGCTACGCCGAGCGCCACCTGTGGACCGGTGTCGGTCGCGCCCGATCGGG
>JABDJU010000341.1 GCA_013003325.1 Acidimicrobiales bacterium | reverse complement strand
GATTTCACTGGTGCTGACACAGCAGCATCTGGCTGCCAAATTGCCCCTCACTCCATCAGACAGTCAGACTCGCGTGTTGCTCCTGGACCATGACTGGCCGAAGATAGCGATTCAGCATGAGGGTAACCCCAGCCCATTGAGCCGGCCGGAGAACCTCGCCTACATCATCTACACATCTGGGTCGACGGGCCAGCCCAAGGGTGTCGCCAACGAACACCGTGGCGTTGTCAACGGCCTCGTGTCGATGCCCCAGACCCTGGGTCTCGACGCCAGTGACCGGGTCCTACAGAAGACGCCCCTTAGCTTTGACGTGTCGGTTTGGGAGTTCTTTGGACCCCTCATCGCCGGGGGTCAACTGTTCATCGCACCGCCCGGAAGCCATCGCGACAGCTACGAGTTGGTACAGATGGTGATCGAGGATCAGATAACCACCCTGTTTCTTGTGCCCTCGATGCTGCAGGTCTTGCTCGAAACGCCGGGGGTCGAGCAATGCGGCCGACTGAAGCGGGTGATCTCCAGCGGGGAGACCTTGCCTCGCAGCGTGCAGGACCGTTTCTTCGAGCGGCTCACCGGCGTCGACCTGTACAACCTCTACGGACCGACCGAGACTGCGGTGCACGTGAGCTCCTGGCACTGTCAGCCGGATTTTGCGCTCGACTGCGTGCCGATTGGCACACCGATTGCCAATAGCGAACTCTACATTCTGGACGAGAGGCTTCGGCCGGTGCCGTTGGGCGTCGCGGGCGAATTGTGCATAGGGGGGGTGCAAGTGGCTCGCGGTTACGTGAATCGCGATGATTTGACGGCCGAGAGCTTCGTTTCCGACCCCTTCAGCGGACGCCCGGATGCACGTCTTTACAAGACCGGCGATATTGCCCGCCACCTGCCAAACGGTCTGATTGAATACCTCGGTCGTCTCGACGCCCAGGTCAAACTTCACGGATTCCGCATCGAGTTGGGTGAGATCGAGCTCAAGTTGACAGAGCACGACGATGTCGAGGAGGCCGTGGCCGTCGCCAAGCGGGGTGCTTCGGGCGATCAGTACATAGTTGCCTATGTCCGTGGAGCTGCTGGCATCGAACTCGACCTCGAGGCCCTGCGCGATCACCTGCGAACAGCCCTTCCCCCGTACATGGTACCGGTGGCTCTTCTGGCTGTTCAGGATTGGCCAGTGCTGTCCAACGGAAAGCTCAACCGCAGGGCGCTGCCCACTCCGGACGTGGCGCAGTCTGGCCCAACGACACAGGCGCCGCCGCGCAGCGCACTTGAGCGCAAGCTCGTTCAGATCTGGCAGAAACTCTTGCCTGTGGACAAGGTAGGCGTGCACGACGACTTTCTGGACCTTGGCGGTGACTCCATGATCGCCATGAAAGTTGTTCTGGCCGCAAGCGAGAATGGGATCTCCTTCGCCGTGAGAGATCTGCTCCACCATCGCACGATCGCCGAGCTGGCCAACGTGATTGGAGAGCACCAGAGCTCGGTCGAAGAAGACGTATCTACTGTCGGAACCGTGCCTCTTACAGCGGGGATGCGAAGGTTCCTCTACGACCGGGAAACGCCTGAACCCCACCACTGGAATGTCTCGGCTCTGCTCAAGCCGACGGACGCACTTGAAGTCGCGCAGCTCGAAGAAGCAGTTCGACAACTGGTGGCACGTCACGACTCCTTGCGGCTTCGATTCGCGAAGAGAAACAGTGAATGGAGAGCGTTCTACAAGGAGCATGCCCACCGCGGCGTCTTTAGCCGACTGGATTTCTCAACCTTGCCGGCGGTGCAGCAGCTCAGTGCTGTAGAGCTTGCTTGTAGCGATATTCAAGCAGGCTTCAATCTGGAGACAGGCCCCCTGATTCGGGTGGCCTACTTCGATCTGGGGCCCGAACATGACCATCGGCTATTCGTCTGTGCTCATCATTTGGTGGTGGACGGAATGTCGCTTGGCACCGTCATCGAGGACATCGGCTCGACCTACCAAGCCCTTGAAGGTGCGGTTGCGCCGCGCAGAAGCCCCTCCAGAGTGAGCTTCGGGCAATGGGCCAGGCGACTCGATCGCTATTCCCAATCCGAAGAATTGCGGGAAGAGCTGCCCTACTGGCGGGGGCTGCCATGGTCCGATTGCCGGAAGCTGCCTCGGGATTTCGATCGAGGCGACGAGTACAACACCAACGAGTCTGCACGACAGGTGGCTGTGTCCCTCTCGGCAGAGGCCACGACCGCGTTACTCGATCACCTGCCGAGGCGGGTCAACCCCGACGAGGTGCTGCTCGCTGCCCTGTCACAGGCGTTGGCTGACTGGGTGGGCGCGCCGACCGTTCTAATCGATCAGATCGGCCATGGGCGAGAACCCATCGACGGCGGGCCCGCGCCAAGCGCGACGGTCGGCCTCCTCATCGCCTACACACCATTGGTGTTGGCCGTGGACCTGGCGTCGTCGCCGATGGAGAACCTTGCCTCGATCGCCGAACAGTTGCGCCAGATTCCGGGGGCGGGAATGGGCTTCGACATGCTCAGGTATCGTCCGGGCTCGGAGCTGGCAGATCTGCCACGCTCAGAGGTTTTGTTCAACTATTTGGGCTCCCAACAGGACCTCGTAACTCCGACCGGCTCCTTCTTCCACTTGACTCAAGACACTCAGGGCTCCATCCACGGCCCGCGGGGCCGCAGACAGCATGCTCTAGCCGTTGCCGCTGCCAGGGGAAGCGACGGACTGGAAGTTCGATTCGTGTACAGCGAGCAGCTGCATCGGCGCGCGACGATCGAGCGCCTCGCGGCCGAGTTCAGGGAGAAGCTGGTAGCCATCGCCAAGACCGAACTTCGGCGATGATCTCGCAATGGGTCTCCCGAAGGCTTGGAAGGGTCTAGCCGGGTGGTCTCAACGTGTCTGAGGGGCGACGTAGGCCTGTCACGATCTCGGGACGCTTGTCGGCGCGAACCGAGGCTAAGCGGACTCGGCAAGGGCCTCCGCAGTCTGGGATGTGAAGTTGCAGAAGAACTCGTCGCCAAACAACGCCACATGCACCAGTGCGGTGTGTAGCCAGTAGGCCAGGCGTCTCTGCTCATAGCCGGGCCGCAGCTCCCGCTGCTCGTTGTAGGCGGAGAAGAACGCCTCATTCGCATTGTTGAACACCTGGAGGTAGGCCAGCTCTAGTTCGACGTCGGCGAACTGGACGGCGGGATCGAGCAGGCCACTCAAGAGGTATCGACCGGTGTCCTGCCGCTGCACCATCAGGTTTCCGTCCCACACATCACCGTGAACGAGGGTTGGCGTACCGGCATCTCGGAGTAACTCCGGGATGGCACCGATTGCCGCGTCGACGGTGGACAGCACCATGGGCGCGAGCCGCCGATCGACCTCGGGGTGGGCTCGCCACTCGGTGAGGCGGCTCCCAAAGATCGTCGACCAGCTTCTGGCCTCCAGGGGTTCGTCGACAGCTCCAAAGCTCTCCCGGGTGTGGCCATGCAATTCAGCGAGAACCTGGGCCAACTGCGCATCGATGTCGGCTCGAACGAGAGGCTCGAGTTCGAGCTTTTTCAGGCAGACTCCGGGGACCTGTTCGAGGAGGAGGAAGGCGAAGGGAACGAACTGGCGCGAGTCGTCATACAGGTACACCGCAGGCACGGGACACTCCGTCTCCGATCCGAGGAAGCGAAGGGCCTTGGCTTCGAGTGCGAATGGGTCGAAGCCACCGTGAAGCTTGACGACGGCGCTGTAGGGCGGACGGTCGAACTCGAGCAGCAGAACGGTGTTCACCATCGCGCCCTCGAGCGGCCAAGTTTGCGAGCAGCGAACCGGCTCGCCGAGCCACGCCTCGAGGATCGCTTCGGCCTGCGCCATCGACAAATCGAGGTCCGGCTGTAGGTCGATCACCAACTCAGGCTAAACAGCGGCGGAACGAGGTGTTACTTGCGCAAATCGACGGATTCCATGAGGCTACGAACAGAAGGGTCGTGCCGATGCCCGGCATACCGATCAGACAAAAGGGGTCAACAATGTCGAAGTACCTGATCAGGGGGAGCTACAAACCGGACGGGGTCAAGGGGTTGATGCAGGAGGGCGGATCGAAACGGCTCGCAGCCGCCACAGCCGCTATCGAATCGGTCGGAGGGTCAATCGATTCCTTCTACTACGCGTTCGGCGACGATGACGTAGTGGGAATCTGCGATTTCCCCGATGCAGCCAGCGCAACCGCCCTCTCGATGATGATCAACAGCTCAGGCGCCGTGACGCTCACGCTCACGCCGTTGATGACGGTGGAGGAGGTTGACGCCGCGGCTGCCATGACGCCGACGTATCGGCCGCCGGGCGCCTGAGTTCGGAGCGCGTGATCGGATAGCTGGGGTTGCCACCGCGAGATGGCTAGCAGCTATCCGATCTCAAGGAAGGGGACGTGATGAGCGAGCTCAATGTCGTGCTCGGGGCGGGGCCGACCGGTCGAGCCCTCGTCGGTCGGCTGACCAACGCCGAAAGGCCGGTACGGGTGGTGACCCGAAGCGGGCGAGCCGCTGTTCGGCAGGGTGTCGAGGTCGTCGCCGCCGACATAACCGACCGGGCCGCTATTTCGATTGCGTGCGAAGGGGCGACCACGGTGTTCGGCTGCGTCGGTCTCCCCGGCTACGACCGGTGGCGAGAGCTGTGGCCACCGCTCATGGAGGGCATGCTTTGGGCGGCCGAGAGCTCACGGGCGAAGTTCATCTTCATGGACAACCTGTATATGTACGGCCCGGTCGATGGGCCTCGTACCGAGGACCTGCCCCTCAGCAAGTACGGCACCAAGCCAGCGGTGAGGGCCGAGATCACGCGCATGTGGCAACGGGCCCACGAGGCCGGCCGGGTTGAAGTGGCCGCAGTGAGAGCGAGCGACTTCTACGGCCCGGGCGTGACGCTTGCTGCGCTCGGCTCGTTCTCGGTGGGCCGCATGATCGAGGGGAAATCGGCGCAGGTGTTCGGCGACCCCGACCAGCTGCACAGCTTCACGTACGTCCCTGACATCGCTCGCGCTCTGGTCAGTGTGGCCGACGGCGGCGTTGACGTGCTTGGGCAGGCTTGGCACGTGCCCAACGCACCCGATCGGACGGTGCGAGACATCCTCACCATGTTCGCAGCGAGCCTGGATCTGACCCTCAAGATCCAGGCGGCACCGCGCTGGCTGATGACAGTTCTCGGCATGTTCGATGTACAGGTGCGCGAAGCCAAAGAAATGCTGTACCAGTGGGACCGACCGTTCCTAGTGGATCATTCGAAGTTCGCCAGCCGGTTCTGGAACGATCCAACGCCGTTCGAAGAAGGCGTCCCGGCCACCGCCGAATGGTGGCGCAACCGCTGAAGCTTCGCGCCGCCGCTCTTCTTTGAGCGACCGACGCAGAGGGAGTGAAGGATCTCGCGCCCACGGCGCACATTCAGGCGTGTTCGTGCCGATGGTGCAGATCCGGGATGTGGGGATGTGAATGCACGATGGCTCGATGCCGATGTCGGTGCGAATGTCTGGCTCCGGCCTCCACTGGCTGTTCGTGATCGTGGTGGTGATGCCCGTCGTCGTGCCGGTGTTCGTGCTCGTGCTCCCGGTCTCGGTGTGAGTGTTGGTGCTCGTGAGTCGACTCCATCGTCACCGCAACCCCGATGGCCGCAACGAGTAGCGCCATGAACTGCGCAGCGCTGGCATTCTCTCCCAGGACGACCCAGGCGAGGGCAGCACCAATAAACGGTGCTGTGGCGAAGATGACCTGACCGCGAGCGGCGCCCAGATCACGCGCCCCTTTCACCCACAGCACAATCGACACGCCGTAGCCGAGCGCCCCGATCAACAACGCTGCGCCGACCTGGGCGAGGGTGAGCGGTGAACCTGAACCGACGGTGAAGAATCCGAGCACCACGTTCACGCCGCCGGCGAGGAAACCCTTCAGGGCCACCACGTGTTCTGGAGCGAGGTGATCGATTCGGGCGGTAACGCCGTTGTCAAAACCCCAGGCAACACAAGCAGCCACGATGAGCAACGCGCCGATGCTGACTTCGGCACCCGGCTCCCAGACCAGCAATGCTCCGGCCACCGTGACGAGGCCGGCCCCGCCAATCACCCGACGCCCCAAATGCTCTCGAAACACGGTGGCCGCCAGCGCCACCGTTGCGGCGAGCTCCAGATTCAGAAGAATCGATGCGGTCGCCGCCGAGGTCCGCGCCAGGCCTGCAACCAGTAGCACTGGACCGATTGCGCCACCTGCGACAACAGCAGATAGCGCCGGACGCCAATCCTTCCGAAGCGCAGTGGAGTCAGGAGGACGCACGATCACCGACGGAAGAACCGCAAGACCTGCGCCCAAGTAGAGGAGGCCTGCCAACGTGAGTATCGGGACTGTGCCCGCCAGCTCCGATGCTGCCGGCGCCGAGGCCCCGAACAGCACTGCAGCGGCTAGACATCGAAGAACCCCGACCCGAGCCACACCTGACAGTCTGCCAGGCATGGATCAACTCGTAGGAATGCCTCGCCAACGACGGCGATGCTCATCCGGATCTCACCCTCACATGCCCAGCGCGGCTCGACCGGAAGTGCGGCGGCTCTCGCCGGCAAACGAGCGTGACGATAGTGTCGCGACGATGACGAAGACCGAGTCAGCGAAGCTGTTCACACCACCCGATCCGAGTTGGCGCGAGCGCTGCCTCGCGAGCTTCGCCAAACAGGCGATGATGCGCACGCTCGGGGTCGAAGTCGGGTCGGTTGGGCCGGGCGAGGTGGTTCTCGCCTTCGATCGCGACGATCGCCTGACCCAACAGCATGGCTTCATCCACGCTGGTGTTCTCGGAACAGTCCTCGACTCGGCGTGTGGGTGGGCAGCGCTGAGTTTGATGCCCGTTGATCACGCGGTGCTCACCGTCGAGTACAAGCTCAACCTGCTCCGCCCTGCGACGGGTGAACGTTTCGAGGGAAGGGGTCGAGTGGTGAAGCCGGGCCGCACCCTCACCGTCGCTGAGGGTGTGCTATCGGCGACCGGCGAGGCGGATCGTCCGCTCGCGACCATGACCGCGACCTTGATGGCGGTTGCCGATCGCGACATCGAGGACTGACGGTTACCGGACCCCGGTGTGTTGCTCGGTCAGGCCGTCTCTCCTGAATGGGACAGTAGGTCTCGACGACATCGACGGGAGGGCCGCTTCAGCAGCGTTGATCATCCACACCTCTTGACGTGCGCGTTGGGGAGCTCCGACAAGCCTCAGTGGCCTTGTGTGTTCCTGCCCTCGAGCACGTCGACATCCACAGCGTCTTGGGCGCGGCCGCTGGCTCGCTTGTTTGCGATGAGATCCTCGCAGGAGATGAAGCCGGCGGCGACGGACCCAACCGAGATCGCGACTCGCCTTGCCCAGCAGTCTTCGAAGTCGACACCGCTAGCCGAGGTGAGCAGGTCGATGCGAACCGGCGGATATCCGAGCTGGATGACCGTGTCAGGCTCCATGAAGTCAGCAGGTTGGAGTCCGACAGCTTCCATTCCGAAGTCAGCTATCGCTGAGATGAGCCGTTCGGCGTTGTCGGAGCCGATCAGAACCCAGACGTCGAGGTCTTTCGTAGCTCGTGGATGACCGTGGGCTGCGAGCGCGTAACCCCCAACAATCAGGAACTTGACCTCACGGGCGACGCAGCACTCGATGAACTCGATGAAGTCCTTGCTGAGGATCTGCATCCACACACTCCTGACTCAGCTCGGTCGCCATCGCCAGGCGCTCTTCGACAGGCCGGGTGCGCCAATAGTCAACCCACGCGGTGTCTGGGTCTCCCAGGCGCCGCTTGGTCACGGCCTTTGCGATCCGATCCACGACGAGATTCTATCCACACGAGCTTCTGACCGATTTTCGGGCAGCTTCAAAAAGGCCGACCGCAGTTGTCAGATCCAGCAAAGTTGTGGGCGTCGTAGGACAGCTTTCAGACCCCGATCGGTAGGTCGAGGAACGACGTGGGCGTTGAGGGACTCGAACCCCCGACCCTCTCGGTGTAAACGAGATGCTCTAGCCAACTGAGCTAAACGCCCCTAATGGGAGCCTTGAGCGTATCAGCCTCGGTTTGTGCCGATGCCGTCGATTATGAGGTCGAGCACGTACTCGAACGACTCGCCGTGGTCGCCATCGAGGTGCTGGTGAATGTGACGTATCACATGCTGGTGACGGTCTGGATCGAGCGTCTCGATGAGCTCGGACGCCACGTTGTCGAGCTGGTCGGGCCTCATCGGTATCATGCCGCTTTGAATGTGGTAGCCGACCACATGGTTGTTGACAGCGTGGTACGCATGGTGAGCCTCATCGCCGGGCAGCCCAATCCGGTTCCAGGTGGCCAGCTCGGCATTCATCAGTTTGAAGCGCACCGGCCCGGGCACCGTCGCGATCCAGAGGTTCACGGCCCAGGGATGCTGGAGAAACATCGCCCGCAACTCCATCGCATGGGCCCTAACCGCCTGACGCCACGACAGGCTGGGATCAGGCAGCGGAATTGTGGCTGCCACAAGATCGGTCATCCCCACAAGCAGGTCTTCTTTGTTCTCGACGTGGTTGTAGAGCGACATCACCTCGAACCCCAGCTCGGCGGCGAGGCTACGCATGCTCAGCTTCTCAATCCCTGATTCGTCGGCCATCCGAACTGCGACCGCGAGCACCCGATCCCTGGTCAGTGGCTTGCGTAGCGTCTCCTTTGGCACGGGCTTCAGACTATCCGATCATGAGTGGGTTGCGTACAGTGTACGTAATGGCTAACGTACACTGTACGCCGAAAGAGAGAGCGAAGCGAATGAAGGCAGCAGTGCAAGAACGCTACGGAATCGATGCGATCCGGGTACAGGAGCGCCCGGTCCCCGAACCGGGCCCCGATCAAGTACGTGTCAGGATCGATGCCGCTTCGATCAACCCCGCCGACTGGCACAAGGCCACCGGAACACCGGGGATGATTCGAACCTCAGAAGGCTTCCGTCGCCCCAAAGCCGAAATCATCGGAACCGACGCAGCTGGCACGATCGACGCGGTCGGTACGAACATCACCGATTTCGAGATCGATGAACGAGTCTTCGGCAAGGTGCAGGGCGCCTTCGCCGAGTTCGCGCTCGCCCCGGCCGCCGGCTTGGTCCGCATTCCCGATGGTGTGCCGATGGCCGACGCCGCCGGCTTGCCCATCGCCGGGGTCACCGCTCTGCAGGGTGTTGAGAAAGGTGACGTTGGGGGCAAGCGGGTCGTGATCAGCGGCGCGTCCGGCGGGGTTGGAACCTATGCGGTACAGATCGCTCGGGCGATGGGCGCAGCCCACATCACTGGTGTGTGTAGCGGGCGAAACACCGAGTTGGTTCGTTCGCTCGGCGCTGACGACGTGATCGACTACACCACTGACGATTGGACGACCAAGGGTCCCTACGACGTGCTCCTCGATCTCGCCGGAACCCGCAGGTTCGCCGACGTGAAGCTGGCCCTCAATCCGGGAGGCCGATGGATCATGATCGGCCCCGACAGCAAAGACGGCCTGCTCGGTCCGATCCCGCAGATCGTCGGACTGATGGCGCGAGCCAAGTTCTCGCCGATCGACATGAGCGTCTTCGTCGCCGAAGAAACAGCCGAGCGTCTTCAGGCGCTCGCCGATCTGTACTCAGCAGGATCGATCCGCACCGTCATCGACCGCAGCTACAAGCTCGACGAAGTCGTTGAGGCCTATCGGTACCTCGAGACACGGAGGGCCCGTGGCAAGGTTGTGATCGCGATCAGCTGATCGCCAGCGCAGCTCGAAGCTCGTCCAGCAATTGCGGCGTGGACGCGACGATAGGCCCTCGTCGGGCCTCGCTTTCGAGCACCACCAGATCGGCGTCGTTCAGCTCCCCCACCGCACAACCCGATTCGGCGCAAAACAGCAGAGCGCCGAGGTAGTCCCACACGCCGTGGGCGCCGTCGACATCCACGTAGGCATCGAAGGTTCCCGTGGCGACCGCGCACATGTCGAGGGCGGCCGCACCGTAGGTTCGGTACTGGCGCCAGCCCAGGTGTCGATCCGGGTAGCCGGAGAACGCCACGATCGCATCGCTGAGCGACGTGCACTGGCTCGGTGTGTCGTCGGTGCCCTCGCCTCGCACGGCCACGAAACGATCGCCGAGGGCCAGGTTGTACACGCCGCTGGCCAGCATGCCTTGGTCGTCGACGGCGCACAGGCTGGTTGCGTACCACGGCAATCCTCGGGCGGCGTTGGTGGACCCGTCGACCGGGTCGACCACCACTGTTATGTCGCCGGATCCGGAGAATCCTGATTCCTCGGTGAGTACCCGCAGCCCGGCATCGAGCAGCGGCGGCACGATCAGCTCGTCGGCGACGACATCGTGTTCGTACTGCCCCGGCACAGCGCCGGTGAGACCCCAGCCTTCCAGGTGCTCGAGCCGTTCGCTCAGTTCGTCGGCCAACCGATCGAACATGGCGATCAGGTCTTCGGGAGCCAACGCTGCTACAGAACTTCGTCGAGCCAGAAGGGCGAACGGTCCAACATGTACTCCGACACCGCCCGGCATCGTTCGAACGGCTCACACAGCGACTCCCGCTCCATGAACAGATCGCTCAACGACAGCGGCACCCGGCTGGTGATAGCCAGCTTCCGTTCGGTGGCGTCGGTCGCCGACGCGGTGGAATCGATGGCCGACACCTCCAACGGCAACACCGTGCCACCGACACCGGCCAGTTCGGTAGCCAACACCAAGAGGTCGGGCGGCTTGACGAGCGGGGGCATCGCCCAGCTGAAGATCAGCGGGAACGCAAACCCGTCGGGCGGCTCAGCGTCTTCGGGTAAAGAGATCATTGCGTCTTCGAATGTGAGCAGGGTGCGAGGGTCGACCTCGAGCGCGAGATGCAGGTCGAGCGGTCCACCGCAGGCGGCCTCGGGATGGAGGTCGACTTCGAAAGCCTGCGCCATGCTGTAGGTCTCTACGAAGTGACGCTCGTCATGTACGTGAAATCCATGGTCAGCGGCGTGACCTTTGAGATCGGTGATGAAACCCGGCACATCGATGAGCGCCAACTCGGATACCTCCTGGAACAGCTATCTATCGTGCCAGATTCTTGGGGCTTTCGTGCGCCGCATAGGGTTGGAGCCGATGGCTTCTGAGAACGCCAACCTCTACCACGCACTGATGGCAACAGCCTCAGATGCGCCCGATCGGGTGCTGTTCCATCTCGAACACGGTTCGTCACTCACCTACGGCGACACGGACCAGCGCAGCGGCCAGTTCGCCAACGCCCTCATCGGATTGGGGCTGAAGAAGGGTGACCGGCTGGTGGTGCAGGTCGACAAGTCACCCGATGTGATCGCC
>JABDJU010000338.1 GCA_013003325.1 Acidimicrobiales bacterium | reverse complement strand
GGCCGCCGTCGTCGTGGCGACACAGAACGACCAGACCAACACCAACATCGCCTTCACCGTTCGAGAGATCGCGCCGCGTGTGAAGGTGGTGGCCACTGCGAACTCGCCGGCATCGGTGGACATCCTGGAGATCGCTGGTGCCGACCACGTTGTGCAACTCGGCGAGACTCTGGGAGGGGTCATGGCTGCCCGCGGGCTCGGGTTGCGAGGGAGGAGTCACGAGATCGGAAACTTCGCCGGGCTCCAGATCGCTGAAGCGGGTGTGGCGGGCACTGACCTGGTCGGGCATACGTTGGCCGAGTCGAAGCTCCGTCAGCGGTTTGGAGTGGGCCTCATCGGTGTGTGGGAGCGAGGTGACTTCTCGTTGGCCACCCCCGAAACCGTGCTAGGGGAGTCATCGGTGCTCTTGTTGGCTGGTTCGACCGAGCAGCTGGACTCGCTCGATCGTGTCCTCGCCACGGACTCGCCGGGTGCGACGAGCGCCGTGATCATTGGTGGTGGTCGAGTGGGCCGAGCGATTGGCCGGGCTCTCACTGTCGAAGGTGTGGACTTCACGATCGTGGAGCAGTTGGCCGAGCGGGAACGGCCCGAAGCCCGGTACGTCATCGGCGATGCCGCCGACCGAGATGTTCTGGCTGCAGCCGGGCTCGACGAGGCGAGCTCGATCTTTGTCACTTCCCACGACGACAACGTGAACGTGTACCTCACTCGGTACTGTCGCGGCCTGCGACCCGACGCCCGCATCGTGTCTCGCTCGAGGCTCGACCGCAACGTGTCGACGCTCTACCGGGCCGGAGCCGACGCCGTGCTGTCCTATGCCGGTGTAGGGTCCGCAGCAATCTGGAACCACTTTCGTGGCGACGACACACTGCTGGTGGCACACGGTCTCAACCTGTTCCGGACGCCGGTCCCCGGCGATCTTGCCGGAAAGACTCTGGCCGAGGCGCACGTATATCGGCGGACAAAGTGCAACGTGGTGGCGGTGCAGCACAACGGGAAGATCCATGGCAACCCCGATGCCACGGAACCGCTCCCCGCCGGCGGTGAGCTCGTGATGATCGGCACCAACGATGCCGAGGCGAGGTTCTCCGAGATCTATCCAGGAGCGCGCCGGCGTTCACTCCTCGACAGCGTCCGCCGCTGATCGACGCAACACGCCAAGGGTGGAGATGAAGCCGAGGGCGAAGTCGTCTGTCTCCAGGGCCGGTAGGCGTTGGAGAGTTACATCGGCATCGTCGATTCGTCCGCGGGCAAGGTGAAGCCACACGTAGAAAGCGAGGCAGATCGGATGGGTCCACAGAACCTCCCCAGCTGGGCGAGGTAGCGGTCCAGGGTGTCGCTCTGACCCCGGTCGAGCAGGTCCATCGAGTAATCAGCGATGACGTCGGCAGCGTTCCGCAGCTCGCCTGCGGCGAGGAGGTGGTCGGCGGCGCGATCGAGGTTGCCGTTTGTGCGATGCCACTGACCGGCGCGGTGATGCAGTTGGTCGACCTCGAGAACCTGGTGGGCCTCGAGGCGAAGCATGTCGCGAAGGAGGTGGTGATAGCGGAACCAGTTCCGGGACCGGTCGAGCCCGATCAGCAACTGGTTGGTGGCGGCCGTCGCCTGCAGCCACGCGGTACCGTCGTCGCAGTCGCACACGGCGTCGACCAGAGGCCCCGACAACTCGTCGAGGATCGAGGTGGTGAGATACCGGTGGCGGTCGCCCTGTGACGCCTGGGAGAGGAATTCGTCGGTGAGGTAGTCGACCACCAATCGGTCGTCGCCCCGAAAGTCCTCCACGAAGGCGTCCCGATCCACCGCACCGGCCAACGAAAGCTCCGCCAGAACCAGGCCGGCCGCCCACCCCTCGGTTCGCTCACACAGCGCTTCAACGTGCTGCCGCGTTGATGAAGCGCCCCGGTGCTCGAGGAGTGTGGCTGCCTCGTCCGGTTCGAACCGCAGGTCACCGGCCCGAATCTCGGCCAGCTGGCCTCGGACCCGCATTCTGGACAGGCGCAGCGGTGGATCGAGGCGAGTGCAGACAACCAGCGTGAAATTATGCGGCGCGGTTTCGATGAGTTGCTCGACCGCGGCGTCGATTGCCGGATTGTTGACGAGGTGATAGTCGTCGAGCACGAGAACCGCAGGTTCGCCGGACGCCGCCAGCGCATTGGCCAGCGTCTCGACCAGCGGAGCGGAGTCGGCTCCCGACTGGGCGACTGCGGGGCCCACTGAGGCTTCGACGTCCGGAACCGCTCGACCCAGCGCCGCAACCGCGTGTCCCCAGAACCGGGCCGGGTCACGATCGGCCGAGTCCAGTTGCAGCCAGGCACAGCTGTCGGCGCGATCCAGCCATCCGGCAACCAGCGTGGACTTGCCCGATCCGGCCGGAGCGCTGATCAGAACCACCCGAACCGTCGGGGCCGAAACGGCGTCGAACAGGGCTTGCTCCAGGCGTGGTCGGCCTACAAGCTCGGCCGGGGGAGTTGGAGCGGTCAACTTCGTGACCACCAAATTGATGGGCGCTCCACTGTCCATCCATCGAATCCTATTGCCGGTCAGGCGGGCCGTCCCACCCGGCGCTGGCGTGATCTCACCCGGGTGAGATGGGACGCCGAGTGATTCGCAATCACACCAACCCGAGAGATGGTGGAGCCATGAACACTCCGCTCACCTACGAGATCGTCATTCGCGGCCGGGCCAGCGAACGGATCCTCGGCCCGCTCCTCGACGACTTCGCCGTCGACACCGTGGAGCCGGGCCGCACCCGACTGACGGGCGTGATCCGTGACCCGGCCCACCTGCACGGAGTTGTGACCCACCTCACCTCGGTCGCCATCGAGATCGTGAGCCTCACCCCGACCGATCTCACCTGGCCCACTCACCAATCAACCAAGCAAACCAACTGAAAGGCAAGACAAAATGACCACCACACTCACACCATCGTCGTCAACCCGGCACGACCGACTCACACACAATGCGGGCGGCATCGGTGCACTGACCGCCGCCGCCACATTCATCTTTGGCATCGCCCTGTTCGTCACCAGCCTGAGCGACTACACGTCGGGCGATCCAACCCGGGCCGAATCGGTCGACTTTCTCGTGGCCAACCAGTCGACCTTCTACGCGTGGTACCTGGTGATCTTCCTGATCTTCGGGGCCGCGATAATCCCACTCGGTCGAGCGCTTCACGCTCGGCTTCACGACTTGAGTCCCCAGCTCGCCGACATCGGAGCGATCTTCGCCTACATATGGGCGGGCCTGATGTTCGCAACCGGGATGATCCACAACATCGGGATCACCGCCATCGCCGATCTGAACGAAACCGACTCGGCGGCCGCTGAAGCTCTGTGGTCGAGTGTCGCAGCCGTGACCGACGGCCTCGGCGGCGGCAACGAACTCGTCGGCGGCATGTGGATCATGTTGGTCAGCCTCGCAGCCTGGGGCAGTGGCCGACTTCCCACCGGACTCAACGTGCTGGGCATCATCAGCGCAGCCGCAGCGCTCATCACGCTCGTCCCGGGCCTGTCCGATGTCGGGATAGTGTTCGGGCTCGGATCCATCGCATGGTTCGCCTGGACAGGCATTGTGCTGCTCCGCCACCCCAGGGCCACCACACCGGTTGCGGAGGTAGCCCGATGACCTCGAGCAATCTCGATAACGCCATCGGCGAACGAGAGGAAGCTGCCAGACGATACGTCGAGCAGCTACGAGCGTTCTACATCCACGCCTGCATGTACGCAGTCGGCATGTTCATTATGTTCACAGTCAATCTCCTCACCAACCTCTCCGCCGGAATCGCAGGTGAATGGACTGCCTGGTGGTCAGCGTGGGCCCTCCTCGGCTGGGGGCTAGGCATTGTTGTCCACGGACTCGTCGTCTGGCTCAATCGACCATCGGTTGCTTCATCGACATGGGAGCAACGACAGATCGAGAAGATGCTTGGGAGATGACCGCCTTACCTCGTCGATCCGCAGCCAGGCTGTCCAAGATCGACGGCGTATGACGCACGGGACCCGCTATTGAACGGGTGCGCCAACGACCAGATCGATGGCACGACGGGGACAGCGGGGTCGAGTGGGCACCCGAAACCGTCAAAACTCAACGAAACACCCTACCCTCGCCACTAATCTGAAGGCCCGGAAACTAGCGGTTTCTGGGCCTTTCTCGTCTTCAGACGGCCGGTGTTCTAGTCGCAAACTCACAGGAACTCACATCATGTCCTTTGGTCTGGTTCGAGCGGCCGGTTCACGCGTCGAGTCCGCTCGGCGGCTCGGCAAGCGTGATGCTGTTGCCGTCAGGGTCGCGAATTTGCGCAATGACTCCGTAGTCCCCCTGGATGTTGTCGCCGAGGCTCAAACCACGGTCGCTCAGATCGGAACGCGCTGCCGACATCGTCGGGACCACGATGGTCATGTTGCCCTTCCCGGCCCTCTCAGGGTCGAGCACGACTTGGAGGCCAGCCTGGTCGGCGACGCCTCGCCATTGGATCAAGCCGTCCATGGGTCGATCATCGGGGCCACGGCCGAGCAGCGCCGTGTAGAACTTCTCGCTGCGTTCGATCTCCGATACGACAGCTGCGGCGTATAGCTCTTTGATTTCCACGTTCAACTCCTCTGCGGTCCAGCGAGCATCCTGCCTCGTCCCAGACATACCCAACTGGAGCCGATTCAGACATCACTCTCGGCGCGTGAAAACCCGGGAGGAACAGCCGACCCCGAGGTTCCATATCGACCGACCTGGTACCGACCCGAGACTTCGCAGATCGGCACTTCTTCGCTATCCGCCGTCGTGCCGTAGGAGCCAGCGCATAATCCCAGCTTCGGACGGGCAACGCCGCTGTGCAGTGCCGACAAAGTAGGTCGGCCGGACCGCGACCATGGCACGGAAGACGAGCCTTTGGACGACAGATCAATAGAATCGGGGACGGAGGCGCGCGGGTAGTGAGTGCTGTGGTGGACAATCGACGAAGGAGAGGGGAACTTCTTCGGGCTACCGGTTTGA
>JABDJU010000312.1 GCA_013003325.1 Acidimicrobiales bacterium | reverse complement strand
GCTGCGAAGAAGGCGTCCTGTTCGGCCCGGTCGTCGCTCACCAACGAGGCGGCGAATCGGGGCGACATGCCGTTGAACAGCTCGACCGCCTGATCGACCGACTCGACCGCTACCAGAGTGATCTCGGGCGACTTCTCCCATTCCCACTCAACCCCCAGGTCAGCGCGGTCGATCGCCTCAGCCCTCGGCTCGATGACCGGGCCCTCGCTGCGGTCGATCTTCACTTCCTCGGTGAACCATGCCTCGGGGACCGCCGACTCTGCGCCAGCGACCACGTGCACCTTCGGTTCGGTTTCGAGCGCGTCGGCAGCCGCCTTCAGTCCGGCGATCGCGCGCGGTCCGAGTTCGGCGAGACGCGACCGCAACACGCACACCGTGTTCACGGTGTTGCACACCTTGCGATCGAGCGAATTCTCGATCACGGCTTCGAGGCGGTCGGGATCGCATGCTTCGCCGGCGACGATCCAGGCGCCTCCGGTTCCGTGCAGACTCACCGGGATTCCCGACTGCTGGGCCACGGCGCCGAGCTGGGCCACGGCCGGCCCGCTTCCCCGGGCGACGGCGAGTGCGAGCCGACGGTCGGAGAACATCGCCCATCCGGCTGATCGTTCGGCGGAAGGCAACAGGGTGGCGGCACCGGCGGGCATCCCGGCCCGTTCCAGAGCCGGGTTGAGGGCGTGCTGCACGATCGCCTTGGCGGTGCCGAGGGCATCGGATCCGATGCGGAACACCACCGTGTTGCCGGTGCGCAGAACCCCGCACGCGTCGGCGAACACGTTGGGCCGTCCTTCGAACACGAATCCGACTACACCGAGACCGGCGGTCACCTGCTCGACCGACCAACCCTGGTGCTGAACCTGCTGGATCTGCTCGCCCCTGGTGGATGGCGTATCGCGCCACATCCGAAGGCCGTCGATCATGTCGGCCCGCATCTTCTCGCTCAGAACCAACCGGGTGACGCTGCGGCCCCGGGCAGCGGCCGAATCGACATCGGCGGCATTGGCCTCGGCGATCGGAGCGAAGGCGTCGTCATCGGCCAGCAGTTCGGCGAAGGCGTCGAAGAAGCTGCTGATGGTCTCGTCGCTCACCGAACCCATCCGTCCAAACGCGGTGAAGGCCGCTCCCACGGCCGCGCTGGCCACCTCGGTGACCTCGGCAGGAACGTGGAGCAGGTCGCCGGTGCTGGTCACCACGATCAGGTGATCGCCGGGGGAGAAGTTGCGGGCGAGCTCGGCATCGACGGTGGCGACCCGATCGCCCCCATAGGGGATCTGTTGGCCCTCGGTCAGGCCCATGAGTTGTTCAGCCACCATCCGAGTATGCCCCGAGCGACGTCTGGACCGGATCGACGGCATGATGATCGGATGCGTCGGAGACAGTTTCTCAGCGGTGCTGTCGCCGCCATCGCCGTGGGGTGCACCGAACCTGAGCCGGCGTCTGGTCCGACAACTCAGATTCGGTCGACGACGCTGCCACCGCCACCGCTCCCGACCTTGGTCGAGGTCGATGACCAGGGCATCGTCGACGACCCGTTCGAGTTCGGGGTGGCCAGCGGCGATCCGGACACCACCAGCGTCGTGTTGTGGACTGCGCTCGGGTCGACAGCCATCGCAGGCGATGTACGGCTCGCCTGTGATGTGGCATCTGATCCGGCCTTCGATGGGCTGGTCACCAGCGATCTGGTTAGCGCAGCCGAGACCGATGGCCGCACTGCACGAATCGTGGCCGACGGGCTCGACCCGGCGACCACCTACTGGTACCGGTTCCGTGTCGGTCCGCATGTTTCGGCAACGGGCCGGACTCACACATTGCCCGGTGCTGGTGCCGGTGCCGAGAGGTTCGGGATCGCCCTCAGCTCGTGTCAGAACCGCGCTGAGCTGCTGCGGTGGGACAACCACATCACCCTGGCCGACGACCCAGCAGTTGACCTGGTGGTGTGGTTGGGCGACTTCATCTACGAACGGAATGCTTCGTCACTCGAGGAGTACCGCGCCCTCTACCGCGAGGCTCGAGGCGATGCGCGGCTGCAAGCCAGCAGCGCCGCCCATCCGTGGGTGGTCACCTGGGACGACCACGAGGTCGTCAACGACTACGACGGCACGGTTGATCCCGCCCGCCGCCTCGACGCCTATCGGTCATGGTGGGAGTTCACGCCGACGAGGCTGCCCCGTCCGTCGAGCGACGGCCTACGGGTGTATCGCTTTGTCGACGTCGGCGATCTCGTGCGAATCGTGATGCTGGACTGCCGCCAATACGCCAGCTCCGAAACCGTGCTCGGCTCAGAACAGCTGGAGTGGTTGGCGGATGTCTGCAACCACGGTGCCGCCCACACCCTCCTGGCCAGCCCCGTGATCGTGTCGTCGCTCAACGTCGGCGAACTCACTCCTCCGTACGCCTTCGAGGCCCATCCCGCCGACCAGGCCGCCGTGATCGCGGCGCTCAACGCCGCGCCCGACCCGACTGTGGTGAGCGGCGACCTCCACGCCCAGATGGAACTCGAACTTGCACCCGGTATCACCGAGCTGATGGCGCCCCCGCTCAGCTCGTCATTCCCGCCCGACTGGGCCGATCTGTTGCCGTTCCTCCCGTTCGCCTCGCCGTCGGTGGTCCGGGCCGAAGCTGCTCACGGCTACCTGCGGCTCGACTACGCCACCACCGGCGTGACGCATGAGTTCGTGAACGGCTAGAGGTTCTGGCCCACCCTCAGCAGGTTGTTGCTGGGGTCTTTGATGGCGAACTCACGCATGCCCCACGGCTGGTCGGCGAGGGCGCTCACTGCCTCGGTCTCTCTGCTCCAGCGGGTGTTGACTTCGTCGACATCGCGCACGTGGAAGTAGCCAGCGGCTCGATTGGCATCGACATCGAGGTCGGCGACGTGAGCCAGGTGAAAAAGCTCCCGGCCGTCGTGCTTCACCCAGGCGTACCCCTCGTCGTACGACTCGACGCCGAACCCCAGTCGCTCATAGAACCCGATCGACGCTGCCATATCGACGGTGGGGAAGATGATCTTGGTGACGATCGACGGGGTGGGCTGGGCCAGGCCTACCCGTTCGAGGGCTGAGCAGAGCAACGGGTGCATGACCAGAGTGTGCCAGACCTTGCTTGTAACGTTCGAACGTGGCGAGTCTTGAATCGATACCTCGACCGGTCCGGATCGGTCTGGCGGTCGTGTTCGGGCTGGCCTTCATCCTCTTCGCCGGTTCCTACCTCTACTGGGTGGGGGAGGGGAGACCGGGAACGCCCGAGGACTTCCGTGGCCGCGTGGCCGATGCCGGGCTCGATGTCGAATGGACCAACAACGGACCCCGGGCCGGCGACGGTTTCATCACCGACGACTGCGGTCGACCGGTGGCGGTGACGGTCGACGAGCGTGACGGCGAGCTGTGGGTTCGAAGTGACAAAGGCGGCCGTGAGCCCCTGACAGCCGGCACCCTCGACCGCCTTCGAGACTGCTAGGTCACGTTGATGCCGCGGATGCGGGCTTCCCGCAGGAGCCGGCCCGGCAGCGTTGGGGTGAAGATGAGTCGGACAGTCTCGGTGACCGCCGCGTTCCTGCCGTCGCGCACGACCACGCTCAGCGGCTCCTTCGCTTCCACCTGCAACGCCAGCCCTTTCGCACCGGCGGAAATGTCGAGCGTGCCTTTCGGGTCCGCTGGCGCCGGGCCTAGCTCGGCGATGTCGGACCGTTTCAACAAGATGCTCTCGGCCAGCACGAAGTAGTCGTGGATCACGAACCCGGCGGGAGTGAACACGATCCACCGTCGGGACAGCTGGTGCAACGAGCGACCGACCACATAGGCGAACGGCACCGCGAGGATCGTGAGAATGCCGCCCACCACCCAACGCTGCGAGGCGAGCGTCAGCGGGCCCAACACAACGGTTGCGACCAATAGGGCCCAGGCCACCGGAATTGGCCCGATCAGCAGTGAGGCCGGCGTGCGCAAGGCGAGACGTCGCTCCGGGCCATAGGCCGACCCGTTCACCATCACATCGCCGGTGGGAGCCAGGAACGCAAACCCGGTGGCGAGCGCCGCTCCGAACGCGGCCAAGGCGGCGCGCCCGGGAGATGGTGTTCCGGCGAGGGTCAGCAGCGCCGCCGCCAAGCCCGAACCGGGAGCCACGATGCGAAACAGGGTGAGGCTCACCGTGTTGGGTGCGAACAGGCACACCATCCCGACGAACCACGCAGCCCACATCAGGATCTCGGCCACCAGCTGCACCGCATCGCTGCGGTTGTCGAGGCCGGATGCTGCGGCTGGGCCGATCAACGCCGGCAGAAGAAACCACGCGACCCGGGCGGGCCAGATGCCGAGGCGTTCGAGAAGCACCCAGAGAGTGTGCCACCACGGCGCCGTAGGACGTCTGGTTCCACGAGACGATGTCAGAGCCCGTGGGTAGGCTCTGCATCGATGGAGCCCGAACAGCGAGCCGCCGAACTTCGTCAGCTCATCGAGCACCACAACGTTGCGTATCACACCAACGACGCGCCCGAGATCCCCGACGCCGAGTACGACGCCTTGGTGCGGGAACTGGCCGAGATCGAAGCCGAACACCCAGAGCTGGTGGTCGCCGACTCGCCTACCCAGCAGGTCGGTGGTCCGGTGTCGACGCTCTTTGCGCCGGTCGAGCACTCGGTTCCGATGATGAGCCTCGACAACGTCTTCACTGCCGACGAACTGACCGCGTGGGCCGACCGGGTAGCTCGAGGACTTGATCTCGGTGAAGGCTCGAGACCGATCGGCTTCGTCACCGAGATGAAGATCGACGGGGTGGCCTGTTCGCTGCGATACGAAGACGGCGAGCTTGTGCAAGCCGCAACCCGTGGCAACGGCAAGGTGGGTGAAGACATCACCGCCAATGTTCGTGGGATCGACGTGATCCCGCATTCCCTGGGCGATGCCGCCCCGCCGGTCATCGAAGTACGGGGCGAGGTGTACCTGCCTGTCAGCACGTTCGACGCACTCAACGAATCGCAGGAGGCTGCCGGGCTGCCCCGCTACGCCAATCCGAGAAACACCGCGGCGGGAAGTCTGCGCCAGAAAGATCCGGCCGTTACGGCCGGCCGAGGCCTGAAGTTCTGGAGCTACCAGCTCGGCCAGGTGGCGGGTGGGCCCGAACTCACCTCTCACTCCCAATCCCTCGACTGGCTCGATGAACTCGGCTTTCCGGTGAATCCCGAACGCCGCGTGGTCGAACGCATCGACGATGTGAAGGCTCTCGCTGACGACTGGCTGGACCGCCGTCATGAGCTCGACTACGACATCGACGGCGCGGTCGTGAAGGTCGACAGCCTGGCCCGCCAACGATCGCTGGGATCCACGGCCAAGGCCCCCCGCTGGGCGATCGCCGTCAAGTTCCCTCCCGAGGAGCGCACCACCACCCTGCTCGACATTCAGGTGAGCATCGGTCGCACCGGCAAAGCCACTCCGTTTGCGGTGCTCGATCCCGTGTTCGTGGGCGGCTCCACCGTTCAGATGGCCACGTTGCACAACGACGACCAGGTGCGCCTCAAGGATGTTCGGCCGGGCGACACTGTCACCGTCCGCAAAGCTGGCGATGTGATTCCCGAAGTTCTCGGCCCGGTGCTGTCCAAACGAGATCCCGATTCCGAACCTTGGGTCTTTCCGTCCAACTGCCCCGTATGTGCCGAGCTGCTCGTTCGCCCAGACGGCGAGGCCCATACCTTCTGCGTGAATCCGGTGTGCCCCGCCCAACAACAGGCCCGGCTCGAATACTTCGCCAGCCGTGGAGCGATGGACATCGATGGCTTCGGTGAACAAACGGTGCGCACGTTCGTCGGCGAGGGACTGATCCACGACATCGGCGACATCTACTCCATCGACTGGGATCGGGCGTCCGAGCTCGAAGGGTTCGGCGAGGTCACGATCCAGAACCTTCAGCGCTCGATCGAGGTCACCAAACAGCGGCCTTTGGCCAGCCTGCTGGTTGGTCTCGGCGTACGTCACCTCGGCCCCAGCGCCGCCGAGGTGCTGGCCAAGAGCTTCGGGCATATGGACAAGATCGCCACCGCTACCGCCGAAGAGATTGCCGCCGTCGACGGTGTGGGCCCCAAGATCGCGGCGGTGGTGGCCGAGTATTTCGCAACCGATGGAGCCAAGGCCTTGATCGAGAAGTTCCGGGCGGCCGGGGTCAACCTCGAAGGACCTGAGGTGCTCGACATTCCTCAAACCCTCGAGGGCAAGGCGGTGGTGGTCACCGGCGGGCTCGAGAACTACAGCCGCACCGGCGCCGCCGACGCCATTAAGGCCCGGGGCGGCAAGAGCCCGGGTTCGGTCAGCAAGAAGACGTTCGCTGTAGTGGTCGGCAACGAACCGGGCGCAAGCAAGGTCACCAAGGCCGAGGAGCTCGGCATCCCGATGATCGACGAGGCCGCATTCGAGACCTTGCTCGATACAGGCGAGATCGAATCGTGAAGACAATCGGCTTGCTCGGCGGCATGAGCTGGGAAAGCTCCATCGAGTACGAGCGGATCATCAACGAGCAGATGCGGGCTCGGCTCGGTGGCGCGGCATCCGCCGACCTTCTCATTCGCAGCTACAACTTCTCCGACGTTCAAGCGCTCCAGGCCCAAGGCCGGTGGGATGATGCCGGAGCGTTGCTTGCGTCCGACGCGGTCCGCTTGCAGGAGGCTGGTGCCGACCTCATCGTGCTGTGCACCAACACGATGCACGTGGTCGCTCCCGCCATCGAGGCAGCCATCTCGGTGCCGTTCCTTCACCTGGCCGACACCACCGCCGAGGCCGTTGTCGAAGCCGGTGTCTCCGCGGTTGCGCTGCTCGGTACCCGCTACACAATGGAGCAAGATTTCTACCGCGGCCGTCTCGAATCGCATGGGCTCATCGCGCTCGTGCCCGACGAGCCCGACCGCACCTCGGTACACGACGTGATCTACAACGAGCTGGTGCAGGGTGTGGTGTCACCCCAATCGAAGTTGACATACCTCGAGATCATCGGCCGCCTGCTCGACCGGGGCGCACAGGGTGTGATCGCCGGCTGCACCGAGATCGAGCTGCTCATCAGCCCCGACGACGTCGACGTGCCCTACTTCCCGACCACCCGGCTGCACGCCGAGGCGGCGGTCGCCGCTGCGTTGGACGGCTGATGTGCCTGGCGGTCTGATCGATCGCTCGATCGGAGACGGCCTTATCACCGTTCGGCCCTTTGGGTCGTCCGACCAAATCGCTCTGCTTCGGGGGAGAGACTCCGAGTTCTACCGGTTTCTCGGCGAGGGATCGGCCGAGCCCGCTCCCGCTGGTTGCATCTGGCTGGGAACGACGCCCGTCGGCTGGATCGACTTCGACGACGAGCGAGTCTGGCTTGGCGAAAACGAAGTCAACGTCGGCTACGGCGTGTTTCCTCAACACCGTGGCAACGGCTATGCCACCCGAGCGCTGCGTTTGCTCTGCCGCTATTTGGAGGGTCAGACCCCTCCACTACAGCCAACACTGCTCATCGACCCGGCCAACTCACCTTCGCTCGCCGTAGCGAGACGGGCTGGTTTCGAGCACACCGCGGACATCGAGGGCGAAATGCTTTTCCGCCCGATGGCGCTAGGCAGTGGAAACGGCGGGAGATGAGAGGGCCCAAGACCCCGTGCTCCAAGCTCCGGTGTCCAGCAGCAGCCTCACCGAGCGATCAGCGATACTCGCGTCCACGTAGACCTGTACGGCGTCCGGTTCGTCAGGATCGGCGTCAAGGCAGCGGGACGGTTGGCACCATCCAAGAGTGGCATCACCAGATCCGGCTGTCAGCCCTGTTCTGCCGAGGTCACTTGCCCCTCAAGAACCGAAGAGCCAGCGACTCGATGGCGTTGATATGCGAACGCAGAAAGGGGTAGCCGACAATCAACGCCCCGATTCCTGCGATCACGAAAATGGGCTCGCTCAGAACGAATCCGAGAGCGGTGAGGGCGGTTGCCGAACCCACACCGGCGGCCCATGCGCCCCGGCGATCCCACTTGTCGTAGCTCGCTCCGACGATGAGACCGATCACGGCCCCGCAAAGCGCCCCGAGAATCGGACCAACTAGCAGGCCCGCCAAGGACCAAACTGCCCACACACCCAGAAACTGGAGGACCGAGTTGTAGGGGTCTGGATCAAACCCCAGGTCGATGTCGTAGATTGCGTTCAGCGCGACGAACAGGGGAAACGACAGAATCGCCCACAGTGCTCCCGCGCCGCCTCCCCGAATCGCTCCGGGGGTGATGCTGCTACGCCAGATCTTCACCTTGGACGCTGGGCGACGACTGCTGCTCGTCCACCGGGGTGACCGGGTCTCCTGTGGTTCTGTCGCTGCCATCGAATGGGACAGTAGACGCTCGCGCTTGACCCGCCATGGGCATCCCGCACCGGTCTCGCCATGGAATTCGGCCTGGTCCCGTCGGGTTCACGATCCCTCCTGACGGGACCCCACGGCTATCTCTGTCACACCCCTTGGTGATACTTGGTGTATGGATTCCTTGGCGGGAAACTCCGAAAGCGGGTTCGGTCTGTTGGCTGATGAGCGGGTGGTGTTGGGTGAGATCGGTGTGCTGATCGGTCGGGTTGCTGGCATTGATGTGGCTGGGTTGTCTCGGGAGGAGTTCGCTGATTTGGTGGCTGAGTTGGCGGCTGAGTCTGAACGTATGGCGGCGATGGTGGGCCGGTTCATGGAACTAGGGGAACGGGCAGCCTGTGCCTATACCAAGGGTGAACGCACCATGATCGGTGTGGTCAACACTC
>JABDJU010000304.1 GCA_013003325.1 Acidimicrobiales bacterium | reverse complement strand
GTGGTGGGCTACGTGCCGTCATCCAATTGCGGGATGGGGGAGTATCCCAAGTCGATCAGCGCGTTGAGCGATCAGGGAGATCTCGAGTTCATCGCCGAACGGGTTCACGGTGGCCTCGACGCGGATTCACTCAAGCGAGCCCGTCTGGGAAACGCGGTGATGTTGGTCTGTCGCCCCTATGACGCCGGCGGAGAGGTCGTGACGGTGGGGACAACCGACTGGGCCTTCGGGTTGGCCGACGACGAGCCCGTTGCCCAGGTGACCCGAAACGTGCTCGATCGCTACGTTCGCACCGGCCTCTGAGATCAGTAGAACACGGTGCGGGCCCGAGGTCGACGAACCGACTTGTAGCGGGCCTCGGCGCCGCGCTCCCAGAGCCACTGATCGACGTGCATCGGCCAGATGTCGGATCGGTCGATCCGGCCGACGATGCCCTCAACCGCGACCACCGCTGCCGCTCGCAGTTCGACTTCGGGGGTTGATCCGGGTTCGAGCCGGACACCTGACTCGATCGAACTTACCAAGGCGGGGTCGACCTGGATCGCACCGTCGAGGCGCAGAACGTGGGGCACCAGATTGTCGGCGAACGCGGTGAGCTCAGAGAGGTCGCCGAAGTGCCAAAGCCCCGCTCGGGCAAGATCGGCCGGCGTGATCTGAGCCCGTTTGTAGAACGCGACGGCCTCGCCATCGTGCTGCTCCACGTCACGATAGAACGGCATGTCGAGAAGGTGCTCGGCCAGGGCCACCGCAGAGTTGTCGCAGCGATCGAGCACCGAGCGCGCCGTCCCCCCGGCGTCCACAACAAAGGACCCCAGGTCGTTGAGGGCGGTGGCGAAGTACGACATCAACTCCTCGACGGCGCCGCCGTCCAGTTCCTGGCCGAAGATCTGGGAACAATCGGCGGCGGTGATACGCCCGAGCCGTCCGGGGGTGAGCGGCCCGGTGGCGCCCACGTAGCTGCGCAGGCGGGCGTTGATGGTGCGCGCTCCGGAGCTGCCGCGGTCTTTGCGGAGCAGATCGTGATACCCGCTGCCGAAGTTGATCGCATTGCTGGCAAGGGACAGCAGGGTGGCGTCCTCGGCGAAGTTCACCGCGGGAGGATGGCCCGGTTTCAGTTCGTCGGCCGCAATGGAGGAGAGACGATCGAGACCGTGATCATCGAGCCGGACCAGGCGCGCACGGTCGACTACCCGCTGGCACGATTCCCGCACCTTGGCGCACAGCGCCCGGTCGCTCCGCACGGGCCTCACCGTAGCGGTCGTTGTGTCTGCCCACTGGTGCCGCGCTGTACCGTCCCACCATGGAGCTGATCGAACGGGCACGGGCGTGGGCAGAGTTGGATCCGGAAGAATCGCATCGAGCTGAGATCCACGGGCTGATCGAGGATCACGAACTCGCTCGGCTCGAAGAGCTGTTCACGGGACGATTGTCGTTCGGCACCGCAGGGTTGCGCGCCGGGTTGGGTCCCGGTCCCAACCGCATGAACCGATTGGTGGTCCGTCAGACGACCCAAGGTCTGCTCCTGTGGATGAAGGGTCGGGGGTTCACCAGACCGCGAATCGTGATCGGATTCGATGCCCGCCACGGCTCGCTCGACTTCGCCGTCGAAGCGGCCGACACCATCGGTGCTGCCGGCGCTGAGGCCATCCGCTGCGACGACGTGGTGCCGACCCCAGCGCTCGCCTACGCCATCCTGACCCACGAAGCCGACGCCGGCATCATGGTGACGGCCAGCCACAACCCCCCAGCCGACAACGGCTACAAGCTCTATCTGGGCGACGGGATTCAGATCATCCCGCCCGCCGACGGCGAGATCGCCGACGCCATCCACCGGATCGCTGCGGGCGAACCCGCCCCCGTTTTCGATGAGGCAGCCGGCCCGCAATTGGTCCCCGGGCGTCGCTGGGTCGACGCCCATCGAGAGGCGGTGTTGCCGTCGATTCCCGGTCCGGAACGGTCGGTCCGCGTGGTGTACACAGCGATGCACGGGGTGGGTGGCGCGCCCTTTGTCACCGCCGCGCTGGAGGCCGGCTTCGAACGACCTGTGGTCGTCGATGAACAATTCGATCCCGATCCCGATTTCCCGACCGTCAGCTTCCCCAACCCCGAGGAACCGGGGGCGCTCGACCTCGCTCTGGCCCTCGCCCAGGAGCACGGCGTGGATGCGGTGATCGCCCACGACCCGGACGCTGACCGGCTGGCGATCGCAGTTCCCTCCGTGGACGGATGGACCCAACTTTCCGGCGATCAGGTGGGAGCGCTGTTGGCTAATCATGTGATCAACGCCCATCTCGACGGGGCGGGCGGGCCTGCGGTAGTCGCCAAGAGTCTCGTTTCGAGCCAGAGGCTCGAAGCGATTGCTGCCGAGGCGGGCGTCGAGTGCCAGACCACGCTCACCGGGTTCAAATGGGTGGCGCGGGCAATCGTCGACGAGCCCGATGCCGCCTACCTGCTCGGCTACGAAGAGGCCCTCGGCTACTGCGTCGGCGGAATCGTGCGGGATAAGGACGGCATCGGAGCGGCGCTGGTGGCGATGCAGCTGCTCTCCAAGCTCAAAGACGCAGGTCGCACTGTGTGGGACGAGTTGGCCGACCTCGACCGACGGTTCGGTGCCTACCGAACCCATTCGTTTTCTCACCGGCTCAGCGAAACCGGACCGACGACAGAGCAGATCCTCACCGACATTCTGGGCGATCCGCCCACGGCGGACTCTCCGGTGGCCAACATCACCGACTTGCGCACCGAGGGAGATCTCCCACCGACCGATGGGGTGCTGGTGAGGTACACCGACCGGGCGCGACTCATCGTGCGTCCCAGCGGCACCGAGCCGAAGGTGAAGTTCTACCTCGAGGCCGTCGGCGAGCCGGCGGTCGCCGAGCAAGCCCTGCGCGACCTCACCGAGGCGGTGGAGCTCAGGTTGAAAGGATGAGCTGGCCCACCGTCAGGAGTTACGGCCAACGGTGGGCTTGCGACCGTGGTTGGCCTTCTTGCGGCGGGCGAGCAGGCGTTTCTTGCGACGGCGCTTCGACATAGGGCCTATAGGATAGCGGGCCGGGCTTGGCCTCCGATCCCGGTAGGAGCGATTTCGCCGACCGCCGTGCTTTAGAACCGCCGACGGTCGCCGACTGGACATGTGTATGTCACGTTCTTGGGATTCCCGCATGGCCGGGGCGGCAAAGAAGTCCTCATCGTCGTCGGAAGCGGTCGCACCGCGCACGCTGGGAGCTCCCGCCGCCGAGATCCAGGAGATCGTGACCCACGGGCCTCGCCTAGCGATCGCGGCGGCCGATCTTCTCGCCGTCGTGGTAGAACGAACCACCGGGCGCATCCAGTGGCGCTCCGAAGCGTGGACGGATCGGCTGGGTATGCACGACACTCTGGCCAGACACCTGCCCGACACGATGGAGCTGGCCGAACTGCCACTGCCCCCGGCCGGAGAGAGCTGGCGCCGCGCCCGCATCTTCCAGACCGTCGATGGCGATGAACTGCTCTTCGATCTCGTGTTGATCGGAGCCAGCACCGAACGGGGCACCCACTTCGCCACGGTGCTAGCCACCGAGCGGATCGGATCCGGCATGGTGGTGACCGATCGACCCGAGCTCATTGAAATACTCGAGGAGGCGTTGATCGACGCCGAGCCGGACAGTGTGGCCTCGATCTACATCGACCTCGATCGTTTCGAAAAGGTGGTCAACGCGGTGGGCACCGTGCAGTCGGTTCGCCTGATCGAACAGGTAGCGCGCAAGATCTCGTCGACGATGCGAGCCACCGACATGCTGTTCCGCCTGCAAGGCGACGAGTTCCTCATCGTCGCGGTCGGCCTCAGCGAGAAGGAACAGGGGGAAGAACTCGGTGAGCGGGTTCGCTCGGCGATCGCCACGCTGCCCGAGCCGGCTCCCGATCTCATGCTCTCAGTGAGCGTCGGCGTGGCCCTCAACAGCTCCGACGACACGGCCCAGAGCCTGTTGGCTAGTTCCGAAACAGCGGTGCACCTCGCCAAGGGAAGAGGGCGCAACCGCGTGGTGCTGTCCGATGGGGCCCTGCCCTCGCGGAACGAACGACTCGTCACGGTGGAGCGTCAGCTGCGGCGCGCCATCGAGCATCGCAATGTGCGATTTGCGTATCAGCCCCTGGTTCGAATCGCTGACCGGAAGATCGTCGGGGCCGAAGCGCTGCTCCGCATCGGCGGCGACGTAGGGCTTTCGGCGTCCGAGGTGGTCTCGACCGCGGAGCAATCCGGCCTGATGGGTTCACTCGGCATCCTGGTCATCGAAGGCGTGGAAGAACAGATCGGCGACTGGTTGCTTGCACCCGGAGCGGACCGACTCGCGATGATCAACGTCGCAGCCTCCCAGCTCGACGACGAGGAGTTTCTAGGGCTGCTGGAACGGATCGCCTTCCACGACGAGCTGGCCGACCACTTCGGTCTCGAAATGGCGGCCACCAACGCCTTCGAACACCTCGCACAGGTCACCAAGATCACCTCACGGCTCGGTCCCAACGTCAAGGTGGGCGCCGACGGCTGGTCGAACCTGGACATCCCGCTCAAGGCTCTTGCCGACGCTGGTGTGAGCTACATGAAGCTCCACCGCAACCTCATCACTCAACTCACGACCGACGAAGGCCACAGGGATCGGATTGGTCGTCTCGTGCGCGAGGGCCGCGATCGGAACATCGACGTGATCGCCATGGGGGTCGAAAAGGAGACCGAACTCGAAGCCCTCAAACAGGTCGGCTGTGAGCTGGCCCAGGGGTTCCTGTTCTCCAAAGCGGTCAGCGCCCACGACTTCCTCACCGCGGCCGCAGCCCAGCGCGCCTGATCCGGGTCGAGCCCGATCGGTCGGACCAGCTCCCAGTTACCCTCTCCGGGTGGAGAAGTTCGGTTTCGTCGGTCTACCCAACGCGGGCAAGTCCTCGCTGTACAACGCCTTGACAGGTGGCGGTGCTCTGGCCGCGCCCTATGCGTTCGCGACCACCGACCCCAACATCGGTGTGGCGAAGGTGTTCGACGACCGCCTGGATCAGCTGGCAGAACTGAGCCGCTCTCGCAAGGTCGTGTACGCCACGGTTCAGTTCGCCGATATCGGAGGGCTGGTCGAGGGGGCCAGCAAGGGCGAGGGGCTCGGCAACAAATTCTTGGCCGGCATCCGTGAGGTCGACGCCATCGTCTACGTGCTGCGAGCCTTCGCCGATCCGGATGTTCCCGGACCGACCGACCCGCTCGAGCATCTGCGAGTGTTGGAGATCGAGCTGACGTTGGCCGACCTCGAGACGCTGGAGAAGCAGATCGACCGGAAGCGCAAGGCCGCCAAACAGGACAACTCGATGATCGATGAGGTCAAGGCTGCCGAGCTTGCGATCGAGAAACTGAGCGAGGGGACACCGATTTACCGGACAGATTTGAGCGAGGAGATCCGAGAACGTCTCGCTCCGTACTACTTGCTCACCAACAAACCGGTGTTGGCACTGGTCAACATCGACGAGGATCAGCTCGCCGACGTCGGCGCCGTGGTGCAGCCGGTCGTCGACGAACTGGGCCCTGCCTCGCGATCGGTGTTCGGGGCGTGCATCCAGCTCGAGGCCGAGGCCGCTCAGCTCGACCCCGAAGACAGGGCCGAAATGCTCGACGGTTTCGGCCTCGGTGAGGGCGCACTGCCCCGCTTCATCGCCGCCGCCTATCACGAACTGGGATTGCGCACCTTCTTCACCACCGGCGAAAAGGAGAGCCGGGCCTGGACCTTCCGAGCCGGCTCGTCGGCGCCGGAGTGCGCCGGGCGGATCCATACCGACATGCAACGGGGGTTCATCCGGGCCGAGGTCATTCACTGGGACGAACTCGTCGAGTGCGGGTCCTGGTCCGGCGCCCGCGACGTGGGTAAGTTACGAGCAGAAGGGAAGGACTACATCGTCGCCGACGGCGACGTGATGGAGATCCGCTTCAACGTCTGATCACCCACAGATCTGCGCCCACATGCCACACCTACGACGACATCATGCCGATGGCCCCGACCTCACCAATCACTGGCTGGTGAAGGACGGCATCGTGCTCGCGTCGCTCGAAGTGGCCGAGACCAGGGCGGCCAGGACCCGCGGCTTGCTCGGTCGGGACGGTTTCGACGGGGCGATGCTGTTTCCCAAAACCAAGTCGGTTCACAGCTTTGGTATGCATTTTGGTTTGGACGTGGCCTTTTTGGACGATGAGAACACTGTGCAGCGTGTGATCTCTCTCCCTCCAAACCGCGTGTCCGGCTTTCACCTGCATTCGTGGGCGGTTCTAGAGGCCGAGGCAGGAGCCTTTGAGGCGTGGGGGATCGAACCCGGCGTCCAGCTCGAAATCACCGAGGAGTGCGAATGACCGGGAAACTGACACTGGTCGGGACGCCGTTGGGGAACCTCGGCGACATCACCGACCGGGCCCGCGAATCGCTGGGGGCTGCCGACCTCGTGCTGTGCGAAGACACCCGGCGAACCGGTGGCCTCATCTCCAAGCTGGGCCTGCCCGCCCCCAAGATGCTCGTGGCCAACGAACACACCGAGCACGGCGTGGTCGACAGGATGCTCACCGCACTCGCCGAAGGGAAGAACGTGGTGCTGGCGACCGACGCCGGAATGCCGGCGATCAGCGACCCCGGGGCCCGTTTGATCAACGCTGCGGTAGATGCTGGCTTCGACATCGATGTAGCGCCCGGGCCCACCGCATTGGTGGTGGGCTTGGTGCTCTCGGGGCTTCCCTCTGACCGGTTCGTGTTCGAAGGGTTCCTGCCCCGGAAGGGGACCGAACGGGCCAAGCGGCTCGGCGAGATCGGGCGCGAGACCCGCACCGTGATCTTGTATGAGGCGCCCCACCGGCTGGTGCGGACCCTGGAGGACCTGGCCGGCGTGTGCGGGCAAGACCGCATGGCTGCGGCGGCCCGCGAACTCACAAAGATGCACCAGGATGTGCAGCGGGGGACCCTCGACAGCCTGCACGCTCACTTCTTCGACGTCCCGCCGAAAGGGGAGTTCGTATTGGTGATCGGTCCGACCACCGCCGAACCCAAGGTGCGTACCGACGACGACCTGGTCCGGCTGCTGCGAGCCGAACTCGACGACGGCGCCTCCACCCGCGACGCCGTGTCGTTGGTGAGCACCTTGACCGGCGAATCCAAGCGTCGGGTTTACGATCTTGCCAACGCCCTGTAGACCACTGCCGTGATCGTCGAGGGCGACTGGGAACGCGACGGAGCGGTATGTGTGCGAGGCGCCTTCAGCCCCGAGCTGGTGGAGCTCGCCACCGAGGCGATCGAATCCAATCTCGCTGACCTTTCCCCGCTCGCCAAGAGAGCCAGCGCAGCCGATGATGGCGCCTTCGTGGAAGACTTCCGGAACTGGGACCGGATCCAGCCGCTGGAGCGCTTCATTCGAACGTCCCCCGGTGCGTCCATCGCCGGCCAACTGACCGGGTCGGAACACATCAGGTTTTATCACGACCATGTTCTGGTGAAGGAGCCGGGCACGCGTCAGGCGACGCCGTGGCATCAGGATCAGCCCTACTACAACGTGGCTGGCACGCAGAACGCCAGCATGTGGTTCCCCGTCGACCCGGTCGACCGGTCGTCGACGCTGGAGTTCATCGCCGGCTCCCACAAAGGACCGTGGTATATGCCGAGGGCGTTCCTCGACGACCAGGCCAAGTGGTTCCCGGAGGGCTCTCTGGCCGAACTCCCCGACTTCAGCGCCGATCCCGACCGGTATCGGGTGATCGGCTGGGAGCTGGAGCCAGGCGATGCGGTCTTCTTCAACATGGTGATCGTGCATGGCAGCGGGGGAGTGTCGGGTCCCCATCGCCGCCGGGTGCTGTCGCTGCGGTTCCTGGGCGACGACATGGTGTTTGCCCCCCGTCCATGGGTCACGTCACCGCCGTTTCCGGGGCTGGAGGACGAACTCACCGCCGGCGGGCCGCTGGACCACCCGCTGTTTCCGGTCGTGTGGACCCGCCCCGAAACAACGGGGTGAGGATCAACGCCGATCACTAGGCTTGACCCGGTGAGTGACCCCGTGAATGTCCTGGTGGCGGTGGCATGGCCGTATGCGTCCGGATCCCGGCACATCGGCCATCTCGCCGGCGCCTATCTGCCGGCCGATATCTTCGCCCGGCAGCAGCGGTTGGCCGGCAATCGGGTGTTGATGGTGTCGGGATCCGACGTGCACGGGACCCCCATCGCAGTCAGGGCTGAGGCCGAGGGTGTCACGCCTCAGGAGATCGTTGATCGATACCACGGCGAGATCGTGGACCAATGGGATCAGCTCGGCATCTCGTGGGATCTCTACACCACGACTGGAACCGACAACCATGCCCGCATCACCCAGGCGATGTTCCTGGCCCAGTTGGCCAACGGCCACATCGACAAGCGCACCACCGAGCAGTACTTCGATCCTGAGGCCGAGCGGTTCTTGGCCGACCGCTACATCGAGGGCGAGTGTCCTCACTGCGGCTACGCCGACGCCCGCGGCGATCAGTGTGACAACTGCGGCCGCACGCTCGACCCGATCGACCTGATCAATCCGCGCTCAAAGCTCAGCGGCGCAACCCCGGTGAAGCGGTCCACCGACCACTTCTTCTACCGATACAGCGACTTCACCGACGCGTTGCGCCACTACTTGAACGACAAGACCGACTGGCGACCCCACGTGGTCAACTTCGCCAAAGGCTGGCTCGAAGACGAGGGCCTGCTCGACCGGGCGATCACCCGAGACATCGATTGGGGCATCGATGTGCCGGTCGACGATTTGGGCCCGGGCAAGAAGATCTACGTGTGGTACGACGCCGTGATCGGCTATCTATCCGCTTCGCAGGAATGGGCGGCGAGTGACGCCAACCTCAGCGGAGAACCCGACGCCTGGAAGGACTGGTGGGAGAACGACGCGTCGCGACACGTGTATTTCATCGGGAAGGACAACATCCCGTTCCATGCCCTGTTCTGGCCAGCCCAGCTGATGGGAGCGGGCAATCTCCACCTACCAGACAGCATCCCGGCCAACCAATACGTCACCTTCAAAGGGGGCAAGGCATCGGCCAGCCGCGGGGTCGGTCTCACGATCGCCGACGCCCTCGATCTGTTCGAACCCGACGCCCTGCGGTTCGCGATGGCGGCAGCATTGCCCGAGCAGGCCGATACCGAGATCTCAGAGGAGGAAATCGCCCGCCGGATCAACGAAGAACTCGTCGCAACTTGGGGCAACCTTGTCAACCGGGTGCTCAGCATGGTGCACAAGAACTGCGACGGCGAGGTGCCGGACACCCCGGGCCGGGAGCCCGATGACACCCAGCTCCTCGACTCGGTCGACGCCGCCTTCGACGATGCCGCCGGTCAGTTCGAGCAGGTCGAGCTCAAGGCCGCCCTCCGCTCGGCGATGAAGGCGGCCCAGGCCGCCAACGGCTACTTGAACGCCACCGAACCATGGAAGCTGCAGAAGACCGATCCGCGGCGAGCATCCGAGGTTCTGCACACCGCACTGTCGGCGATCAACGGGGTGCGGGTGCTGTTCGCACCGTTCCTGCCGTTCTCGACCAGCACGATCTCGGCCGTTCTCGGCGAACCGACCGGTTGGCACCGGGACCCGTTGATCCCGGGAACTCCGATTCCCAAGCCAACCCCGCTGTTCGCCAAGGTCGAACTGAATCTCTGATGTCGACACGACGTTGGTTCGACAATCACTGTCACCTCACGACCGGCGAGTCCAAGCGGGGCGTGTCACCGGAGGCGGCGGTGGCCGAGGCCGTTGAGTTCGGCGTGACCCGATTCCTGACGGTGGGCTGCACGGTGGCCGACTCTGTGGAGGCCATGAACGTAGCCGGTCGCTTCCCGAGCGTGTGGGCCACCGCCGGTGTCCACCCCCACGACGCAAAAGACGGTATCGAAGGCTTGCGCGAGCTCTTCGATCGGGATGATCAGCCGGTCGCGGTGGGCGAATGCGGACTCGACTACCACTACAGCCACTCGCCCCACGATGTTCAGGCCGAGGTGTTCGCCGCCCAGATCGAGATGGCTCTCGAGCTCGATCTCGCCCTGGTGATCCACAGCCGGTCGGCTTGGGACGACACCTTCGCCATCCTCGATGAGCAGGGCGTTCCGGAGCGAACCGTCTTCCACTGCTTCACCGGCGGTCCCGAAGAGGCTCGCAAGGCGCTCGACCGCAACTGCTACCTGAGCTTCAGTGGGATCGTCACGTTCCCTTCCGCTCCCGAACTTCGCGAGGCGGCGGTTCTATGCCCGCCGGACCGATTGCTGGTCGAGACCGACAGCCCCTACCTCGCTCCCATCCCATACCGAGGCAAACCAAACAAGCCGGCATGGGTGTCGGTGGTCGGTGAGGCGGTCGCCGATATCCGCAGCCAAAGGGTCGACGAGATCGCCGAGCTCACCTGGGCTAACGGAGCCGCGCTGTACCGCCTCGAGGCCGAATGAATGCCTGAGCTGGCCCAAACCCGGCGGCTGACGCGACCGATGGTCGGCGAGCTGATCGAGCGGCACGGGCTGCAACCGAGCCGAGCGTTGGGGCAGAACTTCCTCTGCGAGCCGGGGGTTGTCGACAAGATCGTGAGGCTCTCTGGGGTGCAGGCCGGCGACGACGTGATCGAGATAGGTCCCGGGCTCGGAAGCCTCACTCTCGGTCTGGCCGACACCGGCGCAAGGGTGACCGCCATCGAAGCCGATCGGTACCTCATCCCCGGGCTCACCGAGGTCCTCGAGACCGCCGGGCTCGCCGACCGGGTCACCGTCGTGCACGCCGACGCCATGCACCTCGACTGGGGCGAACTGCTCGGCGGTCGCTCCTGGAACGTGGTCGCCAACCTTCCCTACAACGTGTCCACACCGCTCGTCCTCGACCTGCTCAGAGACCAGCCGGCCCTGACCCAGTTCCTGGTGATGGTGCAACACGAAGCCGGGGCACGGTTGGCGGCCGGCAGCGGCTCCCGCACCTACGGCATCCCGTCGGTCCTGCTCAGCTACTGGGCGACCGCCCGGGTGGTCGACACGGTCCCGAACTCGGTGTTCCTGCCGAGGCCGCGGGTGGCGTCGGCGCTGCTCAAGATCGAGCGGCACGAACGCCCCCTGATCGATGCGCCATTCGATCGCTACGCAACCCTGGTGCGGGCCGGTTTCGGACAGCGGCGAAAAATGCTTCGGCGCAGCCTCGCCGGGTTGTTGTCGGTCGAGCAGATCGAACAGGCCGGTGTCGCCCCAACGGACCGGGCTGAAGATCTCGCCCCCGAGCAGTGGGGTGCTCTGGCCCAGCTGTGAGCCAGGCCAACCTCGGCTGAGGTTAGGGTGACGGCCGTGGCTCCGGTCTTCCTCACCGCCCCCGCCAAGCTCACGCTGAACCTTCGTATCACAGGCGTACTGGACAACGGGTACCACCTGATCGACGCCGAAATGGTCACGGTCGATCTGCACGACACGCTGTGGCTCGACCCCGGCGGTGAGGGCCTCGTGGTTCGAGACGGGGGAGTCGACCTAGCGGCCGACGAGAACAATCTCGTTGCCAAAGCGCTGAGCCTGACCGGGCGGACGGCTGCGATCACCCTGACCAAGCGAATCCCGAGCCAAGCCGGACTCGGCGGTGGATCGGCTGATGCCGGCGCCGTTCTTAGGTGGGCCGGGTTCACCGACCTCGAGAAAGCGGCTCAGATCGGGGCCGACGTTGCCTTCTGCACCGTGGGTGGTCGAGCCCGAGTCACCGGCATCGGCCAGCTCGTTGAACCGCTTCCTTTCGTGGCCCGCGACCTCACCCTGTTCACTCCGCCGGTGGGCTGTCCCACCCCGGTCATCTACAGCCGATGGGACGCGATGGGCGGAGCCGAAGGGGACAACGGAAACGACCTCGAACCTGCGGCGATCGCCGCCGTGCCCGAACTGGCCCGGTACCGGGATCACCTCGGCGAGATCAGCGGCCAGACGCCTCGCCTCGCCGGCAGCGGCAGTACCTGGTTCGTGGAGGGACACCATGCCGGTGAAGGCCTCGTGCTGGTGAAGACCGTGCCCGCAGGCTGGTCGGCGTACTACTGATCCTCGGGTTCGAGCGGTTCGTCGGGCAGGGCCTTGAGCCGGGCGCGTCGGAGTCGGCGCTCGGGGATCAGACCTCGCATCGACGCATACTTCCCGAAACACAGCAGCCGATCACCCTCCTCCATCTTTCGGGTGCTCTTGGGGTTGGGGATGACCTGGGTGCCCCGCAGGAGCGACAGCACGCGGATGTCGTTCTCCTCGAGTTCTGAATCGGCCAGCGTCCTTCCGACCATATCGGACTCGGCTTTTATCAGCAGCTCGGCGACGCCGTAGCCGGTGCTAACCGATAGGCGTTGGTGAACATCGAGAGTCGGAAACCCAACCTGGTTGGCCACGTAGTCGATCACCGCGCCGGCGATGTCGAGACCGGTGGCTCCTTCGATTCCCTCCAGGCCTGGTGACGAGTTCACCTCGAGTATGAGCGGACCGGCTTCGCCTTCCAGCATGTCGACTCCGGCGACCCTCAAACCCATGATTTGGGCAGCACGAACGGCGGTGCGCTCGTAGTCGGGCGACAGCTCAATCTGCTCGGTTGTGCCGCCGCGGTGGACGTTGCTCCGGAACTCGTCCCCCTTTGCCGTGCGCCGCATGGCGGCCACGACCCGATCTCCGACGACGAAGGCACGGACGTCTCGACCTCTCGACTCCTTCACGAACTGCTGAAGCAGGACGTTGGTTCCCGTGGTCTGCAGCGTTTCGATAATCGCTTCAGCAACTTTGGCATCGGGGGCGAGGATCACACCGATGCCCTGCGTTCCCTCCAACAGTTTGATGATAACCGGGGCTCCACCGACCCGGGTGATCGCTGGCTGCACGTCGTGCCGGTCGCGTACAAACGTCGATGCTGGGATGCCCAAGTCGTGTTTTGAAAGAATCTGGAGCGACCGGAGCTTGTCACGCGAATTGTTGATTGCTGCCGAGCTGTTCGGGGTGTACACGTCCATCTGCTCGAACTGGCGCACCACGGCCGTGCCGAAGTAGGTGATGGAGG